>NZ_VCQZ01000030.1 GCF_005938195.1 Paenibacillus thermoaerophilus | reverse complement strand
CCTTCTGGGGAACCCTGAAATGTGAGAGGTATTATTTGCATACATACAGTACCTTTGAGGAACTCAAAAAAGACATAGATGACTACATCCGTTTTTACAATAACGAGCGATTACAGGCAAAACTAAATGGCCTCAGTCCCATGGAATTCAGGACCAAGGCCGCTTAACCGATTTTTATTTTTTTGTACTGTCTACTTGACGGGGGTCAGTTCAATCCTCGTCGGACCGAAGGGCAGCCGCTTGAAACCGTACGGATCAATACACAAGCGAGAACAATCCGTCGATGTGGGACAGATAACGAACGTTGCTCGCCTCTTTCATCAGCGAAGCCGGCAGACCTTTCAGCTTCGTCTGGTGGGCGCCGATCGTGCCGATCGCGTCCTTGCGTCCCAAGCTTGCCAACGTGCCGGAGAATACCGGCTTGAAGCTTTTTTGCGGGAGGCCTTTGATCGTCGCGAACAGGTTGTAGCCGACAGTCTCGCCCATCTGCCATGCGAGCTGGGCGCTAGGCGGATACGGACGTCCTTCCGGCCCCATGACGACGGCGCTGTCGCCCGCCAGATACACATCGGGATGCGAAGTGGATTGCAGGAATTCGTTGACTGTCGCGCGGCCGCGAACGGCTTCGATGCCCGAGTTGGCGACGACGGAGTTGCCCGTGACGCCGCCCGTCCATACGAGCGTGTTGGCTTCGATCGTGGTGCCGTCCTTCAGGATGACGTTGCTGCCTTGGACTTCCGTGACCGCTACGCCCGTCAAAATTTTGACGCCGCGTTTTTCGAGGCTGGTTTTCGCGCGCTCGACGAGATCCGGCGAGAAGCCGGCCAGGATCGACGGCGCCGCCTCGACGCAGTACAACGAAATGTCGTTGAAGTCGACGCCTTTTTGCAAGCACACCTTCGGAAGCGTGTCGACCAGCTCGCCGATCAGCTCGATGCCGGACAAGCCGCCGCCGCCGATAACGAACGTGGCGTCCGCTTTGTTTTTGGTTTGGGCGTACGCTTCGATTTTCGCTTCGACATGCGCATGGATCTTCTTCGCGTCTTCAACCGATTTCAGCGTGAAGCTGTTTTCTTCCAGTCCCGGGATGCCGAAGAACGCCGTTTCGCTGCCGAGCGCGATAACGAGCTGATCGTAGTTCAGCGTTGCCCCGCTCGCCAGGCTGACTTGCTTTTGCTCCAGTCCGATATTCGTCACCGTGTCGATGCGAAGCTCGACGTTGCGGTTGCGCAGCAGCTTCTCGAGCGGCAGCGCGACGTTGCCTTCGTTCAAGCCGCCGACGGCCAGACGATGAAGCTCGGTGACGATCTGATGGTAAGGGGTACGATTGACGATGGTGATTTTCGCTTCTTCCGCCGACAAATATTTGCGCGCGGTTTGCGCGGTCAACAGCCCGCCGTAGCCGGCGCCCAGTATCACAATATGCTTAGCCATGCTGATCCTCCGTCTCGCTATCGGCCGTTACCGAATTAGCGCTGTTTTTGTCGATCCGACAGTACGTCCAGGAAAGCTTGCGCGAACCGCAGCGTTTTTTGGACTTGCGGATCTTTCAACATTTTCAGGATGCCGAACAGACCGATCGTGGACGTATCGTTTTGGGCACGATCGCTGGCTTCGACGGCTGCGGCCGCGAGTCCTTTGGCTTTCTCGCCGATCGGCTTGACGAATTCCTCGAATCCGCCTTTCAGATCCTCGATCAGAACGCGGTCCGTCGCGAGCGATTGAGCGATGTCGTAGGCTTTGATCAGCTGCGAGACCATCTCGGCGAGCTTGGGAAGATTGTCCACCAGCTCGGTAAGAGCTTTCTGCACTTCGGGTTTCATCAACTGGTCGAGAATGTCCAAATCGCGGGCAACTGCCGGAACGGCTGCCGGTTCTTGCGTCAATGTTTCGGACACGGCAAAAGGCCTCCTTTTGTTGACTTGTTGTTGTACCGTACCTGATCATCGAACCGGAGTTTTGATTGTGAAACTTTTCACATCAATTACCGAAATAATGAAGCGGCGCGGATCCAAACTGCTTATTTATATTTTACTCCTAATTATCTAAAGCTGCAATCTTTTTTATGCCTCCGGGCAGCAAAAACATCGAAAATTCGACAGGAATCGCGCCGCTTGGCGGCCGCGGTTGACGGCAAGGCTGCATGCGACGCGAGGCGTTGCGTTCCGTTCCGGAATCGGCGGCTCACAGGAGTGCAAATTTACACTCCATTTCTTCAAAAGCGGCTGTTTTTATGGATCGAAGTGCAAAAATACACTTCCAATCGCGGGATTGGTGCGAGAAGCGGCCGGGGCGCTCTCTCGGAGTGCATTTTTGCACTTCCCGGTGATCTTTCGCCGCAAGTACAGGTTGTTTCTTGTATATTTGCATTTCGGACGGCGGGCGGCGGGCCCTTCGCGAACGCCGATCCGGCTGGAGCTGGTGCCTGAGAACATCGCGGCCGGTCAGCCGGACGGCCGACGTGCGGCGGACGTTCATGCGGCCGACATGCCCGGACGTTCATGCGGCCGGACTTGTCAATCAGCCTTGAAACCGGATGTCGAGCTGGATCACTTCCGAGCGGCTGCCGATCCGCAGCGGCGGCCCCCATGTCCCGAACCCCGAAGAGACGACCGCATGCAGGCGGCCCTTGCGCTTGTAGCCCCAATCGAGCTCGAACAGCCTGCGGGTAATCAGATGGTTGGGGGCGAGCTGGCCGCGATGCGTATGGCCGGACACCATCACATCCACGCCGCACGCCTCCGCGCGATCCAGGCCGTACGGCTGATGGTCCATCAGCAGAATCGGCGTCTGCGGATCGACGTCCCGCAACAGCTCCTCCAGCGGCAGCCGACCTTCCGGGTCGGCCGTCTCGGCCGTTTTATCCTTGCGTCCGGCGATGACGATCCGGCCGCCTTCCAGCTCCACGACCTCGTCGCGAAGCACGGGAATACCGATTTCTCTCATGACCTCGACGTACCGGTCGATATGTCCGCCGTAATATTCATGATTCCCCAGCACGGCATAGACCCCCAGCGGCGCACGCAGACGGCCGAGGACCGACTTCATGTCCTTCCGGAGAAACGGCCCCAGATCGTCGTCCAGCACGTCTCCCGCAAGCAAAATCAGATCGGGCCGGATGCGTTCCGCTTGTTCGAGCAAACGGCGGATATGCCGGTTCCCGACAATCGTTCCGAGATGCAGATCGGAAGCGACCATGACGCGCAGGCGGCTGCGGTCGCCGGCCCGCTTGTCGATGTCCAGCTCGTACCGCCGGACGACGGGCGACCAGGCATTGCGGGTGCCGAACGCGAACAGAACGAGCAGGACGAGCAATACGGCCCCGCCGATCCACCGGACGGACCGGTCGGCGTCGGCGCCGGCAAGCGCGGCGATCCAGCCGACCAGATCCGCGACGGGGAGAAGCAGCAGTAGATATTGGATACCTGCCAGCCACAAGGAACCGATAGATTTGACGGCGTCGGTCAGCGCGCCCGGCATGACCGCCTGCCCCAATCTGCCCAGCAAATAAGCGACCGCCAGCACGGCAAGCGCTGTGCCCGCCAGCCAGCCGAAGCCGTCCGCCCCCCAAGCTTCGAGGAACAGGACGATATTCCAGCCAATGTACACATGAATGACGGCCAACACGGCCAAGAGGATACCGACAGCCCATACGATATTGCGCCTCACCGCTCCGATCCTTCCTTCCGTCTCCCATATTGCCGCGAGTATGAAATTTGCTTCTCTTCCTAAACATAAAAGAACCGCTTCCCGGCGTCAAACGAATGACGCGGCAAGCGGTTCCGGACGTGCCCCGCAATCGTTACTTCACGATGCGAAGCGTGACGTCTTGAACGCCGAATTTGAAAGCTTCCGATCGCGGACCGGGGATAAAAATATCGATGCGGTCGCCTTTGATCGCCCCGCCGATATCCCGGGCCTCGGCGTAAAATCCGCCGGCCGGCAGGCCGTCGTGTTTGTAGCCCGTGACATACACTTTCGTGCCGAGCGGGATAACCGAAGGGTCCACCGCAATCGTGCCGAGTTCGAGCGGGTTGCCGAAATAATCCACGGCGCCCCAGCCTCCGTTCTCCTCCGGGCTCGCGGAATAGGCGGTCGCGCGGAACGTCATCTCGGGTCCGAGCACCGGGCCGGGAACGGCCGCAGCCTTGTAGGTTCCGCCGTCGGTCGACACGATCGCCGTCCGGCTTTTCGCATCCCAGTCGACGCGGTTGCCTGTCGCTTCCGCCACGAACCGGAACGGCATAAACACGCGGCCGTTCAAAAACTTGGCTTTGGCGCCCGCGCTTTTCGGCTTCCCGTTGACGAGAGGGCGATTGTTGCCGGTCGCCCATTCGATCACCGTATCGGGACCGGCCAGCTTGACTTCGTATTGCTGCTTGCCTGTTTTCTCCCAGTCGATATCCAGTCCGAGCTGCTCCGCCACGAACCGGATGGGCACATACAGCCGTTGATCTTCGTCCAGAAACGGCTGAGCTTCGGGAAACGAAATCAACCGGTCGTTGATTTGAACCCGAACGTCGGAAGAAGCGTAGGCACTCTTCGCCGGAAGCGAAGCGCCGGTAAGGAGCGCAGCCGACACCGCGGCCGCATAGACGGTTTTGCTGAATCTGCCTGTCAACAACATGCCAAACCTCCCTAAAGCCTCCGAGGTTAGTTGACGGGTTCGGGAAGAGAGTGTTCCCGGCTGCGGGCCCGAACGGCGCCGGCAGCTTCACCCCAAATAAATCGTCCCCCGTACCGGTTGCATACAGGTCTTAACCGGATTCGGCACGGGTCAAAGTCTAGCATGTTATCAAAAAAGGGATCAACACGCAATAACTTCCATAGGAGGATAAACGCTTCCACTCTTTCCTTCCAATTGTGACAAACTTGTTACAAACCTTGCTGAAATTTGCTTTCAATCCGGGGCAAACGTATAATGAACCGTAATAGGCTTACTTATTTCAATCCAATAACCAATCAAGAAGGTGTTGCGCACAATGGAAACTTCTCTGCAAACAAACGACTTTTTTACGGTTATCCGGGAACGCCACGCCGTAAAACATTACGATCCCGCCCATAAATTAAGCGAGAAGGAGATTCTGGAACTTCTCGAAATTGCCGGAACGGCGCCTTCCGCATGGAATCTGCAGCATTGGAAATTCATGGCCATCACCGATCAAGCGGCAAAAGAAAAACTTCTGCCGATCGCCTACGGTCAAAAGCAAATCGTCGACTCGTCCGTCGTGGTGGCCGTGCTTGGCGATCTGCAAGCGAACTTAAACGCCGAAGACGTCTACGCGCCGGCCGTGAAGCAAGGGTTGCTTACCGAAGAGATCAAGCAAAACCTGATCGGGCAAATCAACTATACGTATGCGAACGTGCCGAACGCGCCCCGCGACGAGGCGATCCGCAACGCTTCCTTGGCGGCCATGCAGTTGATGCTCGCCGCGCGCGCCAAAGGTCTGGATACGTGCCCGATCGGCGGCTTCGACAGCGCGAAATTCGTCGAAGCGTTTAACGTGCCGTCGCGCTATATTCCGGTGATGCTGATCACCGTCGGCAAAGCCGCGTCCCCTGCCCGTCCTTCCAGCCGGTTCCCGGTGGAGCGGACGGTCGTGTGGAACAGCTTCTGAGACCGCAACGCGCTACAAACAACGAGACACCGGAAGCTTCAGCCCTTTCGCTTCCCGCCGGGAAGCCGGAAGGGCTTTGTTATTGCGCCGGGACGGCGCTCCAGCCGCATACAATAAGACGGGCAGGAACGCTTATCGCATTCCTGCCCGTCTCTTCGTCTGAACGGAATTTATTTGGCCGACGCCAGTTCGCCCCGTATGTCCGCCGAACCGTCCGCCGCGTCCGGATCGTCCCGGCCGCCCGACAGCAGCTTCCTGTACAGCTTGACATATTGCTTGGCCGAACGGGACCAACCGACGTCCACTTTGGCGATATTCGCCGCAATTTTGTTCCATTGCTCGGAACGGCCGTAGCACGATAACGCCCGCCTGACCGCGTGCAGCATGTCGTGCGCGTTGTAGGACTGGAACGTAAAGCCGGTGCCTTCTCCCTTCGTCGGGTCATACGCCTGAACCGTATCCTTGAGCCCGCCCGTCTCCCGCACGATCGGCACGGAGCGATAGCGGAACGCCAGCAATTGGCCGATCCCGCAGGGCTCGAACAAGGACGGCATCAGGAACAGATCGGATGCGGCATAGATGCGCCGGGCAAGTCCGTCGTCGAACACGATATTCGCCGACACCTTCTCCGGATGCCGCGCCGCCGCCGAACGGAACATCTCCTCGTACCGCCCTTCGCCCGTACCGAGCACGACGAGCTGGATGTTCTCCGCCAGCAGCTCTTCCAGCACGAAACCGATCAGATCGAGTCCCTTCTGCTCGACCAGGCGGGAGACGATGGCGATCATCGGGACATCCTCGCGCAGAGGCAGGCCCAGTTCGGCTTGCAGCGCGGTTTTGTTGCGGCGCTTGGCGGTAAGCGAGCTGCGGAATTTCGAGACGAGCTGCGGGTCCGTCATCGGATCGTAGCTGTCCGTATCGATGCCGTTGACGATGCCGTGCAGCGCGCCGCTGCGGGCGCGAAGCACGCCGTCCAGCCCTTCTCCGAAATGGCGCTGGATTTCTTCCGCGTACGTCGGGCTGACGGTCGTCAGGATATCCGCTTCCAGCAATCCGCCCTTCATGCAGTTGGCCGCCCCGTAGTATTCGAGCCGGTCCGGGGTCATGTAGTCGTCGCCCAGACCGGTGACATCCTGGAGCACTTCGCGCGAAAAGACGCCTTGATATTTCAGATTGTGGATCGTAAACACCGTCCGGACCCGGCGGAACGGCGCGTAAGGCCGGTAATGGGCGTTCAGCAGCACGGGGACGAGCGCGGTCTGCCAGTCGTGGGCGTGCACGATGTCGGGTCCGAAATCGAGATGAGCCAGCGCCTCGACGACCGCTCGGCTGAAAAACGCGAACCGTTCCGCTTCGTCTCCGTACCCGTACAAGCCGCCCCGCTTGAAGTAATACTCGTTGTCGATGAAGTAGACGGGAACGCCGTCATGCTCCAGCGTCTGGATGCCGCAATACTGGTTGCGCCAACCGACCGACACCTCCCAGGTCCGCAGCGTCTCCATCCGGGAAGTCCATTCCTCCGCGATCAGGCCATACTTGGGCAAAATCACGCGCGCATCGACCCCCAGCTTGCGGAGCTCCTTCGGCAGCGCCCCCACCACATCCCCGAGCCCCCCGGTCTTTGCGAAGGGAGCCGCCTCCGAAGCGGCGAACAGCACTTTCATTTCGCTCTCCTCCTATCTTCTATTGTTTTATGTCGCGCACGGCCTCGCGGCCGAAACCGTCTGTCCTTGGAACGCCGGAGTCAGATGATTTTCCGCTTGACCGCGATGAAGGGGGCCTCTTCCTCCCCGCGCAGCATCCGGTTGCTGCGGATCAGCACTTCCTTGTCCAGAATGGCGTTTTCGACGCTGACCTTCTCCCGGATGTCGCCGTTCTGCATGACGATGCTGTTGCGTACGACCGCTCCCTTGCGGACGCGCACGCCGCGGAACAAAATGCTGTTCTCGACCGTGCCTTCGATCACGCAGCCGTTTGCGATCAGCGAATTGTGAACGTCGGCGAACGGGCCGTATTTGGCCGGAGGCTCATCCTTGATCTTCGTGTAGATCAGCCCCGGACGGAAGAACAAATCCCGCCACGTCTCGGGATTCAGCAGGCGCAAGCTGTTGCGGTAGTAGCTCTGCAGCGTGTTGACGACGCCGAGAAAGCCGCTGTGGCGGTACCCGTATATGTTCAGGTTCCGGATATTTTTCATCACCGCGTCCCGCACGAAATGATCGTAGCCCTGTCCAAGCGACGTTTCGACGAGGTCGAGCAGCAAATCTTTCTTAAGAATCAGCATTTCCATCGAGATGCACGGGCTTTCCAGGCGGCCGGAGTGATCCTGCATATCGATCACGCGGCTGTTCTCGTCCAGCAGCAGACGGCGGCAGCGGGCGTCGGCGTCCAGCTCCTGAAACCCGTACAGCATCGTGATATCGGCGTCGGCGGACTTGTGGAACTCCAGCGCCGCCCGAAGGTCCACGTTGCACACCATATGGCTGCGCGCCACGACGACATAAGGTTCTTTGCTTCGATAAAAATAATCGCGGTGGGAGTAGAAATGGTACAAGTCTCCCTTCATGATCTCGCGCGTCTCGTCGAGCGCGGGCGGAAGCAGGAACAGTCCGCCTCTCTTGCGGTCGAGGTCCCATTCCTTGCCCGAGCCGAGATGGTCCATCAAGGAACGGTACTTCGTATGCGCGAAGACCGCGACGTTGTCGATGCCCGAGTTCACCATACCGGACATGACGAAGTCGATCAGCCGGTAACGTCCGCCGAACGGCACCGAGGCGACGCAGCGCCGGTAGGTCAATTCTTCCATATGATCGCGTTCGTTGATCAGATTAATGACGCCCATCATTTCGTTCATGTCTGCTCATCCTTTCCGAAGTAAGGGAATCCCGACCCGAATACGTTTACGCGATAACTTCGTGGCTGCCGATCAGCCGGATCTGCCCGTCCTCCGGTTCGATGCGCATGCCGTCGGCGACCATGGTGTTTTCGCCGATGATAGCCCGGCGGATGACGACATTGTCGCCGATTTTCGCGTTCGGCATAATGACCGAATCTTCAATAACCGAACGTTCGCCGATGCGGACGCCGTAAAATAAAACCGAGCGGTACACTTCCCCGAATACGCGGCAGCCTTCGTTCACCATCGAATTGCGCACGTTGGCCTTCGGACCGATGAACTGGGCCGGCTGGTTCGGATTCAGGGAATAGATGCGCCACTGGTGGTCGTTCAGATTCAGCGACGATTCGTCCGACAGCAGGTCCATATGGGCTTCCCACAGGCTTTCGACCGTGCCGACATCCTTCCAGTAGCCCTGGAACGGATAAGCGTACAGCGGCACCCCTTCGGCCAGCAATCGGGGGATGACGTCCTTGCCGAAGTCGTTGTTGGATTGCGGGTTTTGTTCGTCGCGTATCAGATGCTCCTTCAACCGGTTCCAGTTGAACATATAGACGCCCATCGAGGCCAGATTGCTCTTGGGCTGCTTCGGCTTTTCCTCGAACTCGACGATGCGGCCTTCGCCGTCCGTGCTCATGATGCCGAACCGGCTCGCTTCACCCGGGTCGACTTCGATGGCGGCGATCGTCGCTTCGGCGCCGCGGTCGATATGGTAATCGAGCATTTGGCTGTAATCCATCTTATAGATATGGTCGCCGGAGATGATCAGGACGTAATCGGGCGAATATTGCTCGATATAATCGATATTTTGATAGATCGCGTTGGCGGTTCCCTTGTACCAGTCTCCGCCCGCTTGCTTGACGTACGGCGGCAGAACGGTAACGCCGCCCCCCTTGCGGTCGAGATCCCACGGACTGCCGATGCCGATATACGAATTCAGCACCAGCGGCTGGTACTGCGTCAGGACCCCGACCGTATCGATGCCCGAGTTCGTGCAGTTGCTGAGCGTAAAATCGATGATCCGGTATTTCCCTCCGAAATGAACGGCCGGCTTGGCCAACTGCCTGGTCAGCACGCCCAGGCGCCGTCCTTCTCCTCCGGCCAGCAGCATGGCGACGCATGTCTTTTTGCGCAACATCGCGCTCCCCCCTTGTCATGGTCTCGGTTACGAACGGGATTTCCGCTTGCGGACGGCCGGCGGGCCGCCGGCAGACGCCGATTCCCCGGACGGCTCCCCGGCCGGTTGGCGCTCTTCGACGCGGGAGGGCTTCCAGCGGAACAGATGCGCACCGAACGGAGCGACCTGAATCTCGATCGACATCGGCTGTCCGTGCCACGGCTTGGGCGCGGCGCGCTTCGCCCGGGGATTGCGCCATTGTCCCGTTCCGCCGCAGTCGGCGTCGTCGCTGTTCCAGATTTCCTTATACGTGCCGGGACCCGGCACGCCGATCCGGAACAGCTTATACGGCTGAGGCGTGAAGTTGAGCAGCACAAGCAGCGTCTCCTCCGGACGCCCGGATCTCCGCAGGTAGACCAGGATGCTCTGATCCGCGTTGTCGGCGTCGATCCATTGGAAGCCGCCGGGCTGGTGGTCCAGTTCCCAGAGCGCGGGCTCCGACACGTACAGCCGGTTCAGCTTGCGGGTATAAAGCTGCATCGCCCGGTGCGAGTCGTATTCCAGCAGATGCCAATCGATCTGCTCGAGATCTTTCCATTCGCTGAACTGGCCGATCTCTCCGCCCATGAACAGCAGTTTTTTCCCGGGATGCGTCATGAGGAACGCGTACAGCAGCCGAAGCTGGGCGAATTTGTCCCGGTAGCTTCCCGGCATTTTATCCAAAAGCGAACGTTTGCCGTGAACGACCTCGTCGTGCGACAGCGGCAGAATGTAGTTCTCGGAATAAGCGTACATCATGGAGAAGGTCATGAGGTGATGGTGGTATTTGCGATAGATCGGTTCGAGCTGCATGTACCGGAGCACGTCGTTCATCCAGCCCATATTCCACTTGAAGTTGAAACCGAGCCCTCCAGCATGGACGGGAGCGGTCACGAGCGGCCAGGCGGTCGAGTCTTCGGCCGCCATGATCGCGCCGGGCGCGTAGCGGAAGACGGTTTCGTTTAATTTGCGCAGAAAGGATAAAGCTTCGAGGTTCTCGTGGCCGCCGAGGCGGTTGGTGATCCATTCGCCCGAAGGCCGGTCGAAATTGAGGTTCAGCAGGCTCGCGACCGCATCGACGCGCAGGCCGTCGAAATGGTATTCGCACAGCCAGAAGATTGCGTTCGAGATCAGGAAGCTTCGCACCTCGTTGCGGCCGAAGTGAAAGCCGAGCGTGCCCCATGCCGGTTTGTCCGCCAGCCGTTCGTCCTCCGGCTCGTACAGCGGCTCGCCGTCGAATCGGCGCAGGCCGTGATCGTCCCGGCAGAAATGTCCCGGCACCCAATCGAGGATGACGCCTATGCCGGCCCGGTGGCAGCGGTCGATCAGCCGCTTCAGCCCGTCGGGATGGCCGTAACGGCTCGTGGCCGCGTAATAGCCGGTGACCTGATACCCCCAGGACCGGTCGAACGGATGCTCGCTGATCGGCATCAGCTCGATGTGGGTATAACCCATGTCCCGCACGTAATCCACGAGATGCTCGGCCAGTTCGTCGTAGGAATAAAAACGCTCGCGGCCGTGAATGCGCCAGGTGCCGGGATGCACTTCGTAGATGTTGACGGGCCGGCGGAACGGCTGCTCGCCGCGCGACGCCATCCACTCGCCGTCGTTCCACTCGTAACGGTCGTACGCGTGCACGATCGAAGCGGTGCCGGGCCGAAGCTCCGAGCGGAACGCGTACGGATCGGCCTTCATCCGCCGGCTGCCGTCGCGGGCGACGATCTCGTATTGGTACAGATCGCCCTCGCCGAGCCCCGTCACGAACGTCCACCAGAGACCGCCTTTGGACAAGCGCGCCAGCGGATGGTTCCGCCCGTTCCAGCCGTTGAAGTCGCCCACGACGTTAACGCCGGCGGCATTGGGCGCCCAGACGACGAACCGGACCCCGTCGACGCCGTTAACCCGCGCGGGGTGGGCGCCCATCATCCGGTAGCTCTCGTACAGGCTGCCTTCGTGAAACAAATAAATATCGCTCTCCGACGGCCTGATCTCCTCCGCCGAATCGGGGGCGAAGGCCGCGGCCGGCCCTTTCCGGCGGTTCGCCGACACGGATTCCGCGATTATGGCTTTGTGTCCGGATCGACTCATAACGGCTCTCCTTTCGACTTCCCTTTCATTATACCTGATGGCCGGGAGCCGGAATATATATATTGTGTGAAAATTCTGTCATCTTGTTCATAAAGACTCTCGCTAAACTTCCCGAGCCGGTTATGTTACAATAAGTCGATGAAATTTCGCCCAAAACGGAAAGGAAAGAATAACCCTCATGTTTTTAGCTGACGACTGGAAAGATTACGAACTGATCGACACCGGAGGCGGCGAGAAGCTGGAGCGCTGGGGCTCCTATATATTGCGCCGGCCCGATCCGCAAGTGATATGGCCCCTGCAGGACGAATACCGCCTCTGGCGCGAAGCGGACGGCCATTACCACCGCAGCTCTTCGGGCGGAGGCCACTGGGAATTCCGCAAACAGTTGCCGGAGCGCTGGACGATCTCCTGGGGTCCGCTCTCGTTCCACATCAAGCCGACGGGCTTCAAGCACACCGGCTTGTTCCCTGAGCAGGCGGCCAACTGGCGCTGGATGATGGACGTGATCTCGAAGGCGAACCGGCCCGTCAAGGTGTTGAACCTGTTCGCTTACACCGGCGGCGCGACGGTCGCATGCGCGGCGGCCGGCGCAGAGGTGTGCCACGTGGACGCGTCGAAGGGCGTCGTCCAGTGGGCCAAGGAAAACCTGCACCTGTCCGGACTCGGAGACCGGCCGGTCCGTTTCATCACGGACGACGCGTTCAAGTTCGTGCAGCGCGAGATTCGCCGCGGCAAACGGTACGACGCGATCATTATGGACCCCCCTTCCTACGGGCGGGGACCGAACGGCGAAACCTGGAAGCTGGAGAACGACCTGTTCCGCTTCATCGAGACGGTCAGCGAGGTGCTGTCGGACAAGCCGCTGTTCCTGCTGATCAACTCGTATACGACCGGCTTCTCGCCGACGGTGCTCAAGAACATGCTCACGCTGACGATCGGCCGCAAACACAAAGGGCGGATCACGACCGGCGAGATCGGCCTGCCGGTAACCCGCAGCGGTCTCGTGCTGCCGGCGGGCATGCTCGGACGCTGGGAGGCGTAACCGAATGGCCGATTCCTCCCCGATCCCGATTCTCTATGAAGACAATCACCTGCTGGTCGTCGTCAAGCCGCGCAACATGCCGTCGCAGGCGGACGACTCCCGCGATCCGGACTTGCTGACGCTGCTGAAGGAAGACATCAAGAAGCGGTACGGCAAGCCCGGCAACGTCTACCTCGGCCTCGTCCACCGGCTGGACCGGCCGGTAGGCGGCGTCATGGTGTTCGCCAAGACGTCCAAGGCCGCTTCCCGCTTGTCCGACCAGGTGCGGACGCGGACGCTGGACAAGACGTATCTCGCCGTCGTGCGCGGCGCGCCGCCGAAGCCGCAGGACCTGCTTGTGCACTGGCTCAGCAAAAACGAACGGACGAACACCGTCTCGGTCGTGCCGCCGAATCATCCCGGCGGCAAGCAGGCCTCGCTCGAATACCGGACCGTCGCCTCGGGAAGCGGCTTGTCGCTGCTGGAGGTGTCCCTTCACACGGGAAGGCCCCATCAGATCCGGGTGCAGCTATCAGCCGCAGGATGTCCGCTGTACGGCGACCAGAAGTACGGAGCGGCGGTCAACCGGCCCGGCGAGCAGCTTGCCCTGTGGGCGGCGCGGCTCGGCTTCCGGCACCCGACGACGCGGGAGCCGCTCGTCTTCGCATGCCCCCCGCCGGACGAAGCTCCGTGGAGCCTGTTCCCGGGGACATCGCTGTCAACGGGGCGCTAGGCCGCCCGACCGGATGCGCGAGGCTCTCTCGCCGTCAGGAGGCTTGGGCGACTTTTCCCAGCAGATAGATCAAAACTTGTTGGTTGTGCGCGGACAGGCGGTTCAGATACTCGTCGAGGAACCGGTCCCGGATCGCCGTCCCGCGCTTCCACTCCTCGATCCCGAACGGCGTGACCGACACCCAGACGATCCGGCGGTCGGCGTTGTCGCGGGATCTCTCGATCAGGCCGTTTTTCTCCATCCGGTCCAGAAGCGTCGTTACGGCCGCGGGCGTCGTCTCCAGATGCTCCAGCAGATCGGACGGCTTGCAGGGACCCTCTCTCGACATCAGCAGCTCCAGCACATTCAGTTGCCCTTCCGTTAAAGTCGGCGCCAGCGAATTTTCCATATGCTGCTTCAAGTCCTTTGAAACTTTGGTCCACAGCCGCAAAAATTCGTGAGCGACCATTTTCGTTATCCTCCCTTTTTTCCCAAGCTTTGCATCGATTATAACATCCCTTCAAACTCGAATTAAAGGTTAAGGCCGTTAATATTTTAAGACATCAATCGAGGAAATGCGGAACACCCCGACATTGGCCCACATATACTGGCAACAGAAAAATACGCTGCTGTCGAAAGAGGTGCTGCTCCATGGATCCGAATCTCATCACGCAGGAACATAAGGAAAAGGTGCTTCGCCGGGCGATTTCCGCCGGAATCGTAAAAGACCCACACTGGGCGGACCGGCTCAACGAACCGATGCCCGTGTGGGTCGTATTGGAACTGCTGCTTGCCCTCAAGCAGCAACTGGATGATCCGCCCTGCGGCTCTTACGACTGACCGACCGTCAGCAGGAATCAGAGCTCAAGCGAGATCGCTCGGATCACTTCCCGCACGCTTTCTTCCTTGGCCACCGGAACGATCGCCTTGCCGACGGAGCGCCGGTCCTCGATCGGCGCCTGATCCGAATCGAACGTCACGAACGAGCCGTCCGACAAACAAGCCGTCAGCGTCACCGTCTGCTTCACGAAGAAAGCCCGGACAAGCCCCGAACCGTTGCTCTTCACGCGTTTTCCTTCCTTGAATTCAAACGTGGCCACGCCTTTGCCGCCGCGTCCCTGAACCGGATAATCGAGCAGCAGGGAGCTTTTCACATACCCTTTGTCCGAGACGACAAGAATCTCGCCTTCGTCGCCTTCCACCCATTCGGCCGATACGATCTCGTCGTCCTCTTTGAGCTGCATGCCGCGGACGCCGCCGGCCGAGCGGCCCATCGGGTTGACCTCCGATTCGCTGAACCGGATGCTCATCCCTTGCTTGGACACGAGCAAAATTTCCTTCATGCCGTCGCTCAACTGCACGCGGACCACCTCGTCTCCCTCGGCCACCTTCACCGCCGTGATCGCCGTCGACCGGGTCGTCGCGTATTCCTTGAGCTCGGTGCGCTTGACCTGCCCTTTGCGGGTGACGAATACAAGCGATTTGCCCGGCTGGTCGAATTCCCGCACCGGCAGGACGCTTACGATCACGTCGTCCTTCGCGGCCGGCACGACGTTAACCAGCGCCGTGCCGTTCTCCTTCCACTTGTACTCGGGAACCTGATGCACGGGCAGCAGGAAATATTGCCCCTTCTGCGTGAACAGCAGCAGGTTGTCCAGCGTATTGACCTGCAGCAGCGTCCGGATATAGTCGCCTTCCTTCACGCCGGCGCTGCCGACTTCGCCGCCGGACCGGGTGTACGACAGCATGCTGGTTCGTTTGATGTAGCCGTCGTTGGACAGCGTGACGATCACGTCCTCGGCAGTCACCATGACCTCAAGATTGACCTTCAGTTCCTCCACCTCGCCCTGGATGTCCGAGCGCCGGTCGATGCCGAACTTGTCGCGAATCTCGAGCAGTTCCTTCTTGATGACCCCGAGCAGCTTTTTCTCGCTGGCGAGAATGCCTTCGAGATAAGCGATCGTTTTGTTGACGTCCGCCAGCTCTTTCTCCAGAGCCGTAATCTCCAGATTGGTCAGCCGGTAGAGCTGCAGCACGAGAATCGCGTCCGCCTGGCGCTCGGTGAAGCCGAATCGCGCCACGAGGTTGTTCTGCGCGTCCTGCCTGTTTTTGGACGCCTTGATCACCGCGATCACTTCGTCCAGCACGTTCAGCGCCTTGACGAGGCCTTCCAGGACGTGGGCGCGGTCTTGCGCTTTATCCAGCTCGTACTGTGAACGGTTCCGCACGACTTCGCGCTGGTGATCGAGATAAGCTTCCAGCAAGCCGCGCAAGCCCAACTGCTGGGGCGCCTTGTTGACGATCGCGACCATATTGAAGTTGTAGGCGACCTGCAGATCGGTTTTCTTCAGCAAATACGCGAGAATCCCTTGCGCGTCCGCGTCCTTCTTCAGCTCCACGACGATGCGCAAGCCGTCCCGGCCGCTCTCGTCGCGCACCTCCGCGATGCCTTCGACCTTGCGGTCCAGCCGAATCTGCTCGATCGCGGTGACGAGCTTCACCTTGACGACCTGATACGGGATCTCCGTAATCACGATCTGCTGCTTGCCGCCGCGCAAGTCCTCGATCGCCGTGCGGGCGCGGATATAGATGCGCCCTTTGCCGGTGCGGTATGCTTCGCGGATGCCTTCCTCGCCCATGATGATGCCGCCGGTCGGGAAGTCGGGGCCGCGCACGATGTCCATCAGTTCCTCCACCGTTATGTCCGGCCGATCGATCATCGCGACGCAGGCGTCGATCACCTCGCGCAGGTTATGCGGCGGAATCTCCGTCGCGAAGCCGGCCGAGATGCCGCTGACCCCGTTGACGAGCAGGTTCGGGTAACGCGACGGCAACACCGAAGGCTCCTTGGCCGTATTGTCGAAGTTGTCGCGGAACTGAACCGTTCGCTTGTCGATGTCGCGCAGCAGCTCCAGCGCAATCTCCGACAGGCGCGCTTCGGTGTACCGCATGGCCGCCGGAGGATCGTCGTCAAGCGACCCCCAGTTGCCGTGGCCGTCGATCAGCGTATGCGCCATCTTCCACGGCTGCGCCATTCGCACCATGCCGTCGTAAATCGAGGCGTCGCCGTGCGGATGATAGTTCCCCATCACGTCGCCGACGGTCTTCGCGGACTTGCGGTACGGCTTGTCCGGCGTGTTGCCCGATTCGTACATCGCATACAAAATGCGCCGCTGAACGGGCTTGAGACCGTCCCGAACGTCCGGGATCGCGCGGTCCTGGATGATATATTTGGAGTACCGGCCGAACCGGTCGCCCACCACTTCTTCGAGAAAGGCGGGCAAAAACTGCTCCGTTGCGCTCAAATCGGGCTACCTCCATCCAACGGGAACCGCCCCGCAGGGGCGACTCCTCGGGGTTTATTCCTCGTATTCGGTAAAGTCGACGTTCTCGATGATCCAGCGCTTGCGCGGATCGACCTTGTCTCCCATCAGTGTGGAGACGCGCCGCTCCGCCTTGGCCGCATCCTCGATCTGCACCTGCAGCAGCGTGCGGGTCGCCGGGTTCATCGTCGTCTCCCACAACTGGTCGGGGTTCATCTCGCCCAACCCTTTGTAACGCTGCACCTCCACATTTTTGCCCATCGCCTTGATCGCGGCTTCCAGCCCGTCCTCGGTGAAGATGTACCGGGATTCCGTCTGTTTGCCGGATTTTTTGGTCACTTTGTACAGCGGCGGCTGGGCGATGTAGACGCGTCCGGCATCGATCAGCGGCTTCATGTAGCGGTAGAAAAACGTAAGCAGCAGCACCTGGATATGCGCGCCGTCCGTATCCGCGTCGGTCATCACAATAATTTTGCCGTAGTTGCTCTCCTCGGCGTCGAATTCGGAGCCGACCCCGGCGCCGATCGCCGCGATGATGGCGCGGTACTCGTCGTTTTTCAGGATGTCCGCCAGCTTCGCCTTCTCGGGGTTCATCGGCTTGCCCTTGAGCGGCAAAATCGCCTGGTGGCGCGAATCGCGCCCTTGCTTTGCGGAGCCTCCCGCGGAGTCCCCTTCCACGATAAACAGCTCGTTGCTTTTTGCGTCCTTCGACTGCGCCGGCGTCAGCTTGCCGCCGAGGTTCGAGCTTTCGCCTTTGCCTTTTTTGCCGCTGCGCACTTCCTCACGGGCTTTGCGCGCCGCTTCGCGCGCTTTTGCCGCCTGAACGGCTTTTTTCAGCAGCATTTGCGCAACCTGCGGATTTTCCTCCAGAAACTCGGCCATCTTCTCGGCGACCACCGCGTCCACCGCGCCGCGGGCCGACGCGCTGCCGAGCTGGTCCTTCGTCTGGCCGACGAACTCGACCTCGGACATTTTGACGTTGATAACGGCCATCATGCCTTCGCGGAGATCGACGCCTTCGAGATTTTTGTCCTTCTCCTTGAGAATGGAGCTTTTGCGGGCATATTCGTTCATGACGCGCGTAAACGCGGTTTTGAAGCCCGTCTCGTGCGTGCCGCCGCCCCGGGTCGGGATGGAGTTGACGAACGAGGCGATCGTCTCGGTATAGCCGTCGTTGTACTGGAGGGCGATCTCGACCTCGATGTCGTCCCGCTCCCCGTAAAAATGCACGACATCGTGCAGGACGGACTTGCCTTCGTTCAGAAACCGGACGAATTCGCTGGCGCCGCCTTCATAGTGGAACACGTCCTGCTTGCCCGACCGTTCGTCGTTCAGCGTAACTCTCAGCCCGGAGTTCAGGAACGCGATCTCCTGAAGCCGCTCGGCCAGCACGTCGTAATGGACGGCGATGCCGCCCTGGAACACCTTGATATCGGGCTTGAACGTCACCGTCGTGCCGGTTCTGTTCGTTTTTCCGACGACCTCCAGGCCCGTGACCGGCTCGCCGACGTGCTCCTTGCCGTCCTCATCGACCCAGCTTTCGAACCGCATCCGGTGAATTTTGCCTTCGCGGTGAATTTCGACGACGAGCCATTCGGACAGCGCGTTGGTGACGGAAGCGCCGACGCCGTGCAGGCCGCCCGATTTTTTGTAGCCCGACCCGCCGAACTTGCCGCCGGCATGCAGGATCGTATAGACGACCTGCGGCGTCGGAATGCCCAGTTTATGCATGGAGACCGGAATGCCCCGGCCGTTGTCGCGTACGCTGATCGAGTGATCCTTATGTACCGTCACGTCGATGGCGCTGCAAAATTTCGCGAGATGCTCATCCACCGCGTTGTCGACGATTTCCCAGACGAGGTGGTGCAGACCGGACGCGCTGGTGCTGCCGATGTACATGCCCGGCCGCTTGCGGACGGCCACCAGACCTTCCAGAACCTGGATATCGTCCGCGTCATAATTCGACGGATGATCGCTTTCGCGGTTGGCAAACAACTCTAGCTGTTCCGCCATCATGCCCCCCCATTTCCTTCATTCCCCAACAAATCTTGCTGTTTTGCATTATAACATTGAACCCGGCTAGTTCAATACATCTTTTTTCGTAAACGTTACATACGATACGACCAGAGCGGCCGCGGCCGTCAACGCAAGCACGGTCAGCGAGAACGGCAGCGTCATGCCTTCGATCGGCGGCACGCTGCCCGACAAATAGTCCGTCAGTTGCAGATTGACCATGAAGAAGTATTTGGCGCTCGTCCACGAAGACGCCATGTTCGCGAGAATCGACCCGGCGATAAGCACCGCCAGCATCACGCCCATGCCCGCCGCCGTGCTGCGGACGAGGACAGACACCATCAAGGACAAAATACCTACGACCAAAGCCGCAAACCAGACGAGTCCCATCTCCATCAGCAAATATTGCCACAGAGGCAGGACGTGCACGTGCGTAAAGTCGACGGTGGAGCCGTTGATCCGGAAGCCGCTGAAGATCGGCAAGTCCCATCCCCCGTATCCGAACACGAGACCGGAGATCAGATAGCTGAACACGGCGGTCGCAAGCACGATCAGCGAGGTAAATAGAATAAGCGCGATCAATTTGCTTGTCAAGATGCGCCAGCGGCGGACGGGACGCGTCAGCAACAATTTGATCGTGCCTGCCGTATGCTCCCCGGACACGAGATCCGATGCGATCACCATGACCATCAGCGGAATAAACAGGCCGATGGCGTTTTCCATGAACCGCTGCGTGAACACCAATCCGCTTACCTCGTTAGGATTAACATTATTTTCCAAATGGTATTCGTCTTTTTGAATCTGGATTTTGCGCCACTTTTTCCATTCCTCCGGGACGCGGGAGCTGCCGAGCGTGCGCTCGTAGTCGGCGATCCGCTGCGTCAGTTCGGCCCGCCAGTCGCTTGTTCCCGCTTGCTTCTGGAACTGCTGCGCCTGACGCATTTGCGCGTAAGTGAACATCGGAATCAGCGCAATCAGAATCAACAGCACCACGTAAAAGCGCTTTTTGCGGATAATCTTCAACACTTCGTTCTGCACCAGCGGCAGCATTCTACTCAATGTTCTCTCCCTCCGTCATGCCGAGGAACAGCTCCTCCAGCGTGGGATGCCGGACTTCGATGGCGGATACGGAGACGCCGGCCGATACGAGCCGCCGATTGATGCCGGACACCGCTTCTTCGGGCATTTTCGTGAGCAGGCGGACGGCCCGTTGCCCGTCTCCGCCCGCCGGACCGTCGACGGCCGCCGCATATCCCTCCGAGGCCAGCAGCTCCCGAGCCCGGTCGGCCGGGGCGACGGTCCAGACGACGGTGACGCCTTGCGCGCGCAGGAGCTCGTCCACTTCGCCAACGGCCAAAACCTTCCCGTGGCTGATGATCGCCACCCGGTCGCACATCTGCTGAATCTCGCTCAGCAGATGGCTGGAGACAAACAGGCTGAGCCCGTCCGCCGCCAGCCTGCGGATAAACTCCCGCATTTCCTTGATGCCCAGCGGGTCCAGCCCGTTTGTCGGCTCGTCGAGAATCAGCAGCTTCGGCCGGCCGAGCAGCGCTTGGGCGATGCCGAGCCTCTGGCGCATGCCGAGCGAATACGTTTTGACTTTGTCGTGAATGCGCCGGTCCAGCCCGACGATGCCGACGACTTCTTCGATTCGGGCCGTATCGACGCCGGGAAGCATACGCGCGAAATGCTCGAGATTTTGCCAGCCGGTCATATATCCGTACAGCTCCGGATTTTCCACGATGCACCCGACATGCCGCAGCGCTTCGTCATGCTCCCGGTGCACGTCGCGCCCGCAGACGAGAATGCTGCCCGAAGTCGGACGGATCAGGTCGACGAGCATGCGGATCGTCGTCGTCTTGCCCGACCCGTTCGGACCGAGGAAGCCGAATATTTCGCCTGCCCGGACGTCGAAGGATATGCCCTTGATGATAAGCCGGTTGCCGATTTGTTTGGTGACGTTCCGAACGGAAAGCACCACTTCCGCGTCGGCGGGCGGCTTGCGGCGTTGCCGGCCGTCGGAGGCTTGGCCGGTTTCCGTCTCCCGGGACAAAACCGGGGAACCGGCGGGTTCTGTGATCGCAGTCATGGACGCTCCCCCTTTATTTCAGCGATTGGACGATGCGGCGGGCGATTTCCCGGTAGCCGTCTCCGTTCGGGTGAAAATGATCCTGCGACATATATTGGTCGAAGTTCAACTGAAACAGGTCGTAGGTAGGCACGACGATCGTATTCGGATACGAGGAGGCCCGTTCCAACGCCTTGGCGTTCCACAGGGCTACTCCCTTGCCGGCCAAACCCGAATCGTCCGTGTCACGGAACGGGTTGAACAAGCCGACATAGACGACCGTCGCCCGGGGATTCCACTCGGCAAACGACTTCAGGATGCCGTCGAACCGGTCAAGCGCCTCCGGCATCCGCTCCTCCAGCTTGCCGAAGTCGAACGTGTCCTCGAAAAAGTTCAAGTTCCGCGCAAGGCCGAACAAGTCGTTGCCGCCGATCGTGAAGACGATCAGATCGGCTTGGGCGACGGAACGGCGAATTTCGCCGATCGAGTCGAGCCGCTTGCGCATATCGTCCGTCTTGAATCCGTCCTGCGCGTAATTGCCCAGAACGCGGACCGTTTTGCCGGTTTCCTGCTCCAACTGCTCCTTCAGATTCAGCACGTAACCTTTGCCGGTGGTATCGCCCGTTCCGACCGTCAGCGAATCCCCGAAGGCGACGATCTCGACGACATCGTCCGACAGCGGGTCGTTCGGCGACGGAACCGGCTTGAGCGATTCGAATCCGCCGGGCTGAGGCCGCAGCACATCCCGCACGGCCAGTCCGAACCCGGCGATCAGCAGAACGGTGGCAGCCAGCGACAGTGTGCCGACCACGCCCCAGATCCATCTTGACGTTCTCAACATTGTCCCTCCTGCCGAAGCCGATTTCTAAAATTAGAGTAAAGGTTCGGGCCGATATTTGCAAATTTCCGGCATTCGGACAGGCGGGCAAGTTTTGTCGGACGGATGCGCATACTATCCCATATAGAAACGGAGGTTGAATGGCATGAGGAATCGGCATGATTGGACAAAACGGCTGGGGATTGCCGGAATTGCCCTGCTTGCGGCCTTTTCCGGCTTGGCCGGGTGTCAGAGGAATGGAACGAATACCGCGCAGCAGCAGCAAAATTTCAAGGAGATGATCAATTCGCCGCCGGGATTGGCCGGCAAAGTTCCGTCGGCCCCGCCTCCAGACCGGCGCGATGAGACGACGCCGGCCGGCGGGCTCATGCCGACGGCTGCGTTCTCGTCGGAAACGACCGACAATTTGAAGCTTACGCCCGACGGCGAAGAAGCGCTGCTCGAGGATTCGGCCATACGCGCGGCGGGCGTGGCGCCGGCGGCAAAAGCGAAACCCGCCTCCAACCAGGCGCTGCAGCGCAAATACCCGTCCGTCCTCGTGATGAAAGGCAGCGGGGACAAACGCCAGCTCGCGTTGACGTTCGACGACGGGCCGGACCGGCGGTTTACGCCGCAAGTGCTGGAAGTGTTGAAAAAACACGGGGTCAAGGCGACCTTCTTCATGATCGGGTCCCGCGTGCAAGCCCACAGCGATGTCGCCAAGCGGGTGGCGGACGAAGGCCACGTCATCGGCAACCATACGTTCTGGCATCCGAAGCTGTACAGCGAGAGCCTCGACCGGCTGCGTTGGGAAGCGACGGAGACCGACCGGGTTATCGAGGAGGCGGTCGGTTACAAGCCGAAGCTGTTCCGCGCGCCGTACGGCGGCCTGACGGACGAGATCCTGCAGGAGCTCGGCCGGATGAAGTACAACGTTATCGGCTGGTCGGTCGATTCGCTCGATTGGAAGCAGATTCCCGCCGAAACCTGCATCGCCAACGTGATGAAGGACGTCTCTCCCGGCGGTATCGTGCTGATGCACAGCGGCGGCCATTGGACCGAAGATTTGTCCGGCATGGTGGAGGCGCTCGACCGGCTGATCCCGATGCTCCGCCAAGACGGCTACCAGTTCGTCACGATTCCCGAGATGATCGAGACGACCGCTTCCCGATAACGCAGCACATGAAAACAACCTCCGGATCGGCGCTCAGGCGCTTCCGGAGGTTGTTTTTGTCGGGTTGTTTTTTGTCGGGCGGCAGCATCAGCCCGCGTCTTGCAAAAACCTGTATTGCGCTTCGATCAGCCCGTGGTAGATGCCGTTGTCCCGCAGCATCAGCTCGTCGTGCGTGCCGGCTTCCATCAGCCGCCCGTGATCCAGCACCACGATGCGGTCCGCGTTGCGGATCGTCGACAGCCGGTGGGCGATGATAAACGACGTGCGGCCCAGCAGCAGCGTCTTCAGCGCTTCCTGGATGCGGACTTCGGTCTCGGTGTCGATGCTGGCCGTCGCTTCGTCGAGAATCAAGATGCGCGGATCGGCCAGCAGCGCTCTCGCGAACGAAAGCAACTGCCGCTGTCCCATCGACAACAGGCTGCCCCGTTCCTCCACCTCGGTATCGTAGCCGTTGGGCAACGCCATGATGAAATCGTGGGCATGCACGGCTTTGGCCGCCGCCTCGACTTCCTCGTCGCTCGCATCCAGCCGGCCGTAACGGATGTTGTCGCGGATCGTCCCCGAGAAGATAAACGTATCCTGCAGCACGATGCCGATCTGCGACCGCAGGCTCTGCAGCGTGACGTCCCGCAGGTCGTAACCGTCGACCGTCACCCTTCCCTGGACCGGATCGTAAAACCGGCACAGCAGATTGATGATGGTGCTCTTGCCCGAGCCGGTGTGCCCGACCAGCGCGATCGATTGTCCGGCCTTCACGTCGAGATGGATGCCGCGAAGCGCCGGGCGGCCCTTTTCGTATTCGAAGACGAGATTCTCGAACCGGATATCCCCGCGAACCGGCGGCAGCTCCTTCGCATCCGGCTTCTCGGAGACGGTCGGCGTCTCGTCGAAAAATTCGAAGATCCGTTCGCTGGACGCCATCGCGATCAGCAGTTGGGAATACAATTGGCCGAGCCGGTTGATCGGCTCCCAGAAGTTCCCGATATAGTTCGCGAACGCGAACAGCATGCCGACGGTCAATTCGCCGCTTTGGATCAGATGCGAGCCGTACCAGAACAGGATACACGTGCCGAAGGCGGACGTCAGCTCGATCACCGGACCGAGGCTCTGGTTGAGAGCGGAAGCCTTGTTCCAGGAGCGCAGGTTCCGCTTGTTCATCCCGTCGAAAAATTCCATGTTCTCGCGCTCTTGCGTAAACGCCTGCGTGACGCGGATGCCCTGAATGCTCTCGGCCAGATGCGAGTTGATCCGCGACTGGTTGATCCGCACCGCTTGCCAGCCTTGGCGGATGCGCTTGCGCAGCGTCGTCGAGGCGACAAACATGATCGGCACGGTAATCATCACCGCAAGTCCGAGCTTGAAGTTGAGCACCAGCAGCAGAGCGACGATGCCGACCAACTGCACCATATCGATAATCAGGTTGATGACGCCGTTGGTGAACAGCTCCTGCATCGCGTTGACGTCGTTCGTGATCCGTACGAGGATCGAGCCGGCCGGCCGTTTGTCGAAAAAGCGGAACGACAACTGCTGAATATGCTTGAACAGCTCGGCGCGCAGATCGTAGATCACGTTTTGTCCGATCGTGTTCATATAGCGGATGCGGTAGCGGTTCGCCCACCACTGGAGAACGAACAGCGCCAGGATCGCGCCCGCGCAGTAAAACAGCCAGTCCGGACGGCCTCCGTCCATGGCGTTGTCGATCGCCCATCCGAGGATAAACGGAATGAGCAGCCTCGCGGCCGTAGCCAGCAGCACGGCGAACAACACCGGAATCAACTGCTTGCGGTAAGGCTTCAAATATCGGCCCAACCGGGCGATCTGCGCCCAGTTAAACGGCTTTTCGATCAGATCGTCGTCCGCATAATAAAAGCGGGAGCGGTTCTGTTCCTTGGCTGGCGCTTGCATCTAGGCTCTCCTCCTCTCGCCGTGCAGGTCGGAATCCGCGCGCGGCAAATCCGGATGGTCCGCATATTGAATCCGATACGTCTGGCGGTACAGGCCGGGTTGGCGGACAAGCTCCTCATGCCGGCCGCGCTGCACCACCCGTCCCTTGTCCAGCACAATGATCTCGTCGGCGTCTTTCAATGAAGAGATGCGGTGGGCGATTACAAACGTCGTGCGCCCTTTCATCACTTCCCGCAGCGCCGTTTGAATCTCGTGCTCGGTCTCCATGTCGACGGCGCTGGTCGAATCGTCGAGGATCAGAATCGCGGGATTCCGCAGGATCGCGCGGGCGATGGCGATCCGCTGCTTCTGGCCGCCGGACAGTCCCAAGCCCCGCTCGCCGACGATCGTATCGTAGCCGTCCGGCAGCTCGCTGATGAAGTCGTGCGCCTGCGCCAACCGGGCCGCACGCTCCACATCCGCGTCCGTCGCTCCGTTCACCCCGTAGGCGATATTGTTGCGGATCGTCGACGAGAACAGGAACGTCTCCTGAAACACGACCGCGATCTGGCTGCGCAGGGACTGCACGTCCAGGTCGCGGATGTCCTGTCCGTCCAGCAGGATGCGTCCCTGCTTCACGTTGTACGCCCGCATCAGCAGTTGAATGACGGTCGACTTGCCGGCGCCCGTCGGACCGAGCAGACCGATGACCGATCCGGGCTTCGCATCCAGCGACAGCCGTTCCAGCGCCGGCGGTTTGTCCGGGTAGGCAAACGTCACGTCTTCGAATACGACATGGCCTTTCACTTCCTCCGGCTTCAGCTTGACGGCATTTTCTTTGTTTTTGACGTGCACGTACTGGTTCAGCACTTCGATCACGCGTTCGCCGGAAGCCTTGGACTGCGTATAGTTGTTGATATGAAAGCCGATATCTCTCATCGGCGCGATAATATACCAAATCATGCTCAGGAACGCGCCGAGCTCGCCCAGCTTGAGCGAACCGCCGATGACCATCAGGCCGCCGGCCAGGATCAGGATAACGACGGAAGCGTTCGCCAGCAGCTCCATCAGCGGAAAATAGCGGGCCCAGGTATACGCCATGTCGATATGCGCCTGACGGTATTCCTCGCTGCGGCGGGAAAACTTCTCCACCTCATGCGGCTCGCGGGCAAACGCTTTCACGGTTCGCACGCCGTTGATGTTTTCCTGCACCGCCGTCGTCAGCGAGCTCATCGCTTTGCGGATCGTCCGGAACGCCGGATGAATATTCCGCTCGAACTTCAGCGCCGTCCAGGCGAGCAGCGGCATCGCCGCGAACGTGATCAGCGTGAGCTTCCAGTTCATGTAGAACATGACGGCGGCTCCGGCGATCAGCATCAGGATCATGTTGCACAACTGCGAAAAACCGAAGGCGACAAAATTGCGCAGACCGTCGAGATCGCCGGTCAGCCGGGACATCAGGTCGCCCGTCTTGGCCTTGTCGTAATATTGGAACGATAAATATTGAAGCTTCTCGTACAGCGCATTGCGAAGATTGTACGCGACCCGGTTGCCCAGCCGGCTGCCCATCAGCCCGTGGATATATTGACAGGAAGCTTTGACGGCGATGACGCCGACGGCTGTAAGCGCCAGCTTCGGCACCAGCTCGAATTTCTCGCCCTTGATCACGTCGTCGATCAGAATCCGGAGCAATTGCGGATACACCAAACCAAGCATGGTGGCCATCAGCAGGAACGCCAGCGATCCGAACAACAGCATCCGGTGGGACCAGTAATACTCCTTCAAACTTCTCAGCACCTGCACGGTTTTCTCTCCCTCTCTCCGCACCCGTCAATTGTGAAACTTCTATGAAGTTTAACACCTGACTTTTCCAGCGGCAATCGGGATTATCCCGCTGTAGGCCGTATTTACCCGGATATCCGGGGGTTATCGGTAAATACCCCCTTTATCCGGCTTAATCTTCACGAATCTCCCGTTTTAGAGGGCAATCATCTCGCAACGATCAGAGTATGGTCCGGAACGTTCGAATATAGTGGTCGATTCCGGCCGGGCAGCGCGGGAATGCCTTGGGGTGGCGGAATGAAGGGTGTAAGCCGTTGACGGCTGCGAGGATACGGCTGGGGGCGCGGATCGGGAGCGGAGGGTGAAGCGCGGCCACGAAAAAAAGGGGCGGATTCGGGTCCGCCCCTTGCGTTTGAACAGGTTGTTAACCGTGTTTTGCCGCCTCCGGTCGGGCGTGTCAGCCGGCGTTCCGGAGACGCTTGTAAGCTTATCCCATCCGCTCAGCCGGCCGTCCGCCCGATGCCTGTAAGCATATCCCGCTCGCTCAGCCGGGCATCGGCGAATCCAGGCCAACCGCCGGTTTCAGCCCGCGGCTCCCGCGGCGCTTGAGTTCAGCAGCTCCCGCAGCGCTTCAAGCGCCTTTTCCATGCCGGTGATGCCGGCATCGTCGGACAGCGCCGCCTTGCGCCCGTCCCGGTGCGCGGCGACGGCGTCCTTCAGCGCGGCGGTTTGTTCGGCGATCCAAGCGGCATACTGCTCGCCGTAAGCGGCGGACAGCATCGCCGACTGCCGGTCGAGGTACGCCGCAACCGCCTCGGCAAGCTTCGGCTCCAGGGCGGCCCGCAGCTCCTCGCGGCCCCGTCCCTCGAAAAATTGCTTGCTGCTCTTGTAGAAGCCCGACAGCCAACGCTCGTCGGCAAGGGCGGCGACGTCCGACAGTTGCTCCTCGACCTCCGGCGTGCGGAACGAAGCTTCCGGCATGGCAGGCGGCTGCCAGCCGTCCACCGAGCGCTTCAGCTCCGCCGCCCAGCGGGCGAACCGGTCCTCGCCGAGCTTGCCGAGCGTGCGCTCCAGCCGGAGCGTCGTCGCCAGCACCTCCTGCGAGAGCTGGTACGAGACAAGCCGCTGCAGCTCGGCGCCCGCCGCCCGCAGCGTCCGCCGGACGCCTCCGGCGTCTTCCCGGATCGTCGAAGCGTTAAAGGCCATCGTAAACCAGTCGCCATACCGGTAGGCGGTTCGCTGCTTGACATGGTACAACAGCTCGCCGATTTCTTTGTCAAGCTGCTCCAGGTCGGCGCGGAGGCCGACGGAAGCTTCGAGCGCCGCCAACGCTTCGCCCGCCTGCGTCTCCAGCCGCTGCAGCTTGCGCTGGCGTTCGCCCGCATCCTGCTTCGCTTCGGCGAGCCAATCCCGCACGGTGTCGTGAACGCGCCTCAGCTCGTCTTCGGCCGACCGCACCGCCAGATCGGCGAGTTCGGTCGACGCAAACCGCATAAAATCGGATTCGAACGCGGTCAGTCCGGAGCCGGACAGCTTCGCGCCGTTCCCCTCCAGCTTTCCTTCCACCGCCTGCAGGCTCGACACCGGATAAATCCGCGGATTGCGGATGCCGAACGGCAGCAGGTTGGATTCGACATGGCGCACCACGCCTGCCAATTCCTCCGGCGAGGAAGCGAGATCGGCGGCATTGACGATAAAAAACATTTTATCGAGAGCGAAGCTGTCCTTGACCCGCCCCAGTTGCATCAAAAATTCGCGGTCGGCTTGCGAGAAAGCGTGATTGTAATACGTAACGAATAAAATGGCGTCCGCATTGCGGATATAATTAAACGCGACTCCCGTATGCCGGGCGTTGATCGAATCCGCTCCCGGCGTATCGACCAGCACGATGCCCTGCTCCGCGAGCGCCGAATCGTAATGCAGCTCAATCCATTCGACGAAACACGACTTGCTTTCGACCGCGACGTATTCGCGAAATTGCTCCATCGTCGCCCGAAGCTCCGCGCCCGCATGCGGAATCGCGTCGTTCCAGCCGGCCAGCACCGACTGCAGGAACGCGTAATGCGGCTTGCCCTTGGGCGGCACGTCGGCGGGCTTCAGCTTGCGGATCTGGTCGAGCGCTCCGTCGCCCGGCTTCGGCTCCAGCCCGAGCGCGGCCAACGAATACGCGATATCGTCGCGGATCGCTTGTTCGCTCTTCATCTTGACGCGGGCCGTGCCGTGAGGCCATTCCGGCGTCGACGGCACAATCCGGTTGATCGCGGCCGTTGTCGGATTGGGCGATACGGGCAGAACCCGTTCCCCCACCAGCGCGTTCGCGAACGACGATTTGCCGGCGCTGAACGCCCCGAACAGCGAGATGGTGAAGCGGCTCGCCGCGAGCCGCGCCGCCTTCTCGCGCAGCGCCCGGGCGCTGGCCGCCAGCGCCGGCACCGCGTCGGCGGCCTCCGCCGCCGCGCGCAGCCGCGCCGCCATCGCGGCCAGGCGCTCGCGCGGCGCCGCTG
>NZ_VCQZ01000029.1 GCF_005938195.1 Paenibacillus thermoaerophilus | reverse complement strand
GTGTTTATACTTCATTGTAGAGTGCCTCCTGCGCTGGGATTTGTTCTTTGGTCGGAACGTTCCCCAGTATACAGAAGGTACTTTTTTCATTCAAACCTCGAATTCATTCATTACAGGAATGGCTCCTAAATTTAAATTTTTTTGTTACTGTTCTTTCGCGCTTCCTGATTTCCAGTTGTTTCTCATCCTGTGGCATGATATTCCGAGAACATCTTCCCTTCACCTCCTTTTTAAGGAAATAAGCCTCTCGGAATAAAAATTCCCGCATCGGCTCTGGCCTTTCGGCCAGGGTCTTGTTTTGTTTCACCCCCAAAAAGGGATGCGAACAAACTTTCCTCTTGACTTTTTCAAAACGCCCCAATAATCGCCGAGAAGGCAGTTTTTGCCTACCTCTTGGAGAATTTGGTGATCGTTTTGAAACTGGTTTCTCGCTCTCATCACGACTACTTGACCTTCGTATGCGAACAACTGCGAAAGGAGTACGACACACCGGAAGCCATGTTGTTCTTGCAGCACTTCTACGGCGACTTGATCTTCTGGATCACGGCGATCGACCTGTCCGCCACCGCTTCCTTGATGCGTTCGACTTACTCCGCCAATCCCAAAGGCCGCAAGCCTCACGACCCCGCCGACATGCTCCGCTGCTTGCTTCTCATGACCAAGCTCGGGTTGAGCGTCGATGAGGGGGTCATCGCGATTCGTACGACGCCGGTCTATGCCATTCTCTGCGGCTTCAAACCCGGACAGTCGCCGGGTGTCGGGACGTTCTACGACTTTTTCCCGCGGCTCTGGCGGGCATCCACTCCGCATAAGACAGGACGACTCAAACGCCGCTTGAAGAAGCCGCGAAAGAAAGGCAAAAAGAACGAAAAGCAGGAACCCAAAAATCCGAAAATTACGGAGAAACTCGTCTCCCGCATCCTGCGCGAAGGCCAGATCCACTACACGCCCAAAGAACATGATCTCTTGCAACAACTATTCCAAACGATGTTCGTCCTGCCTTCTGCGGCGAAAGGATTACTTGGCGATACCCGTTCTTTTCGCGTCATCGGCGACGGCTCTCCGGTTGAAACCGGCGCGCGATCCTACGGCAAGTTCCTTTGCGATTGCCGCCAGTCGGGCAACTGGAAATGTTCCTGCAAACGGCAATTTTCCGATCCGGATGCCGATTGGGGCTGGGACAGCTATCGCGAAAAATATTACTACGGGCGTACGCTCTACATGTTCACGTCAGCGGATAGTCCTTACAATCTGCCCGTGTACCCGCGACTGTTCCGCGCCAGCCAGCACGATGCCGTGTCCTGGATTTGCGGTTACCGTGAACTTCGCTACTGGTACTCGGATTGGAAGGTGGGAGAGGCGATCCTGGATTCCGCCCACGACGCCCTCCCGATCTATACCATGCTGGAGCATGATGATGTTTCCGCCATCATCGACCTGAATCTCAGGCGCTCCGGGCAAACGGTATACCATGAAATGAAAATTGATTCCGACGGCGTTCCTGTCTGCCCGATCGGACGCAAGATGGTCTGCTGGGGCAAGTGTCCAGGACGACAGCGCATCAAGTGGCGCTGTCCTGCCAAAGTCGGAAAATGGGAATGTCCGACTCCATGCTCGCCTTCCGCGTACGGAAGAACGTTCTACACATCCACGGCGGACAATCCACGCCTGTTTCCGCGCATCCGACGCGACAGCAAGGAGTGGAGAGCGCGTTACGCATTACGAACCGGCGTCGAACGCTGCATCAAGCGCCAGAAAGTCGATTACAACCTGGAAGCTTCGCGCGGGCGCAGTTCCCGTCACTGGAACATTCGCGTGTACTTGATCGCTATGTGCCAGCATGCTGACGCATGGCTGGAAGAAGCAAAGAAGCAACGCCAGCCGATGTCCATTGAGGAGTGGCTGAAAGGCTTAACAGCCGCTTGATGAAGCACGGTTTATATAGCATTTTTTTAAAATGCCCTGGATTAGGGTTCTTCGGCATGCACATTCTTGAAAACAGCTTTCAAACATGCCATTTCATCGGCGCTTCTGCCTCATTCACCCCTCATTCAGACTCAGAACACCTGCTTAATTCCGAGCCTCTATAGGAAATTGTAGAATGTAAGCGCATACTCAACAAATTAAAGATTTTCCCCCACTTTTTTAAGGCCTTTTTAAAGGTTACACACCTTCAAGGAGCCGAAATGATAAAGCCCGTCTCATGCCGTGTCGAGGAGACCATGACCTCCTGCCATGATTCCAATGTGACCGGTATAAGTCGACTGGTTCGACTTATTCGGCCAAGCGGACACGCTTTATGGCTGTACATTCCGGTTGCTGGACGATCCCCTACTACCCGATGCAAATTGTGACGATGCGAAAAAGCTCGCAAAATCGCCCCAAGAGGCCATTTGCGAGCTTTAACGTGCATAGTGATGCGGTTGAGAGGACTCGAACCTCCACGGCTGTTACACCACTAGAACCTGAATCTAGCGCGTCTGCCAATTCCGCCACAACCGCATGTCGTAAGCAGCGACAGAGAGTAATTTAACATATCCCGCTATAGGGAGTCAAGCTTTATTTCAAAAAAATTTTTCGTGAAGATCAACGCGTTGGCGACCAGAAAAACCTTCGGTTACGCCCGACTTCAGGCGATGGATCGAATAACCGACGATTTTCAGAAAACCAATCAGATGCATATTGACACCCCATTCGGTCCATGTTAAATTTAGAAAAAAATCGTCCATAAATCCGATGACCGAGTCAAACAGGATTCCTGCTTCCCCAGAGAACCGGTGGTGCTGCGAACCGGCGTTGCGGCCCTGTGGTCCACTCGCGAGGATGGCGAAAAACCTGCCCGGGCAACCCGAACAGGACAAGCGCACACGGTTGGGACCGTTATCTCCCCCGCTTAAAGGCCGAACGCTCCAGGCGCTCGGTGAAGAAGGGTGGCACCACGAGTTTCCTCTCTCGTCCCTTTTTACGGCAATCGCGCCGTAAAGGGGACGAGAGTTTTTCATTTATTCCACTTTTTCACAGAAGTCATGGAGGAGAGAAGCATCATGTTCAAAGTTTTGGTGTCGGATCCGATCAGCGACATGGGCATTCAAAAGCTGTATGACGCCGCGGATGTGCAAGTCGACAAAAAAACGGGATTAAGCGAAGACGAACTGGCCGCCATCATCGGCGAGTACGACGCCCTTCTCGTACGCAGCCAAACCCGCGTCACCCGCCGGATCATGGAGGCCGGCACACGTCTGAAAGTCGTCGGACGCGCGGGCGTAGGCGTGGACAACATCGACCTGACGGCCGCCACGGACCGCGGCATCGTCGTCATCAACGCGCCGGACGGCAACACGATCACAACTTGCGAGCATACCTTCGCCATGATGATGGCTCTCGCCCGCCATATCCCGCAAGCTTACGCCAAGACGATCAGCGGCGTGTGGGACCGCAAGTCGTTCCTGGGCGTCGAGCTTCGCGGAAAGACGCTGGGCGTCGTCGGCCTCGGCCGGATCGGATCGGAAGTCGCCAAGCGGGCGAAAGCGTTCGGGATGAATATCCTCGGCTACGACCCGTTTATGAGCGAGGAGCGCGCCGAGAAGCTGGGCATCAAGCTCGCATCGGTCGACGAGATCGTCCGCACGGCGGATTTCATGACCGTACACACGCCGCTGACGCCGGAAACGCGCCATATGATCGGCCGCAAGCAATTCGAAGTGATGAAAAAAGGCATGCGCATCATCAACTGCGCCCGCGGCGGCATCATTGACGAATTGGCGCTTGTGGAAGCCATCGACCAAGGCATCGTGGCGGGAGCCGCATTCGACGTGTTCGAGGAGGAGCCGCCGAAGCCGGACCATCCGTTCCTGCATCATCCGAAAATTATCGTGACGCCCCACCTCGGGGCCTCGACCGTCGAAGCGCAAGAGAACGTGGCGATCGACGTCTCCGAAGAGGTGCTTCACGTGCTGCGCGACGAGCCGTTCAAAAACGCCGTCAACATGCCTCCGGTTCCGCCGGACGTCGCCAAGAAGCTCCAGCCGTACTTCGGACTCGGCGAAGCTCTGGGCCGGTTCCTGGGCCAGATCGTGACGGGCGCCGTCGGCGAGATTATCGTCAACTACTCGGGCGAGCTTGCCGATGTCGATACGCAGCCGCTGACCCGTTATCTGGTGAAAGGCGTCCTGACCAACCACCTTGGCGTCGAGGCGGTCAACATCGTAAACGCCATGCATCTTGCCAAGCAGCGGGATGTGAATATCATCGTCCAGAAGTCGACCGCCAGCAAAGGATTTACGAATCTGGTGCGCCTGACGCTCAAGACGAACAAAGAAGAACGCACGGTCGCGGGTACGCTTCTGTCCGGCTACGGCGCGCGGATCGTCGAGATCGACGGCTATTCGATCGACGCATCTCCGGAAGGCATCCTGCTGCTCGTCTCGCATAACGACAGACCCGGCATTATCGGCCGCATGGGCACGCTGCTGGGGTCGAACAACGTCAATATCGCGACGATGCAGGTCGGCCGCAAGTCGATCGGCGGCTCCGCGATCATGGTGCTGACCGTGGACAACCACGTGCCGAAGGAAGTCATCGACCAGTTGCTGCAGCAGCCGGAAATCAACAGCGTTCACGAAATCAATTTCTAATGCGTGCGGACAGCTCCAGTCCTGTTTTCCCGGGATTGGAGCTGTTTTGCCGCAGAAACTGGAAGCGCTTTCGTCGATCGGGCGGATAAATTGTTGAAACATTTCGAATAATCTTGTTGTTCGTGGAACACAACATAAGCCCGGCGTTCCGCCGAAGCGAAACGTCCGGGCTCTGCGCGTCACGTGCGGCCGGGCAAAATCACCGTAAAGGTCGTGCCTACGGATGGCGTGCTGCTGACGGATACGGTGCCGCCGTGCGACTCGACGATATTTTTCACGATCGACAGCCCCAGCCCCGTACCGCTGCTGCCTCTGGTCCGGGCTTTGTCGGCTTTGTAGAAGCGTTCGAACACAAACGGCAAATCTTCCGGGGGAATTCCGTGCCCTTCGTCCGCGACCTCGAAGCGGACCGCCGGGACGCCGTTTAACGTCGCCGGCGAGGCGGACAGGCGGATCGTCTTGCCCTCGGGCGTATGCCGGATGGCGTTGTCCAGCAAATTTGTGAACACCTGCTCCAGCCGGTCCTCGTCGGCCCGTTCCAGCGACATCGGCTCGTCCGGCACCTCCAGCTGGAGACGGACTTGATTATCCTTGCCGTAGACGGCGAACTTCCGGTGAATCCGTTCGAGCAGCTTCGCCACCTGCAGCCTGTCGAACTTAAACTCCATATGCCCGGCTTCCATCCGCGCGAGATCCAGCAAATCCTGCACAAGCCGCCCCATGCGCAGAGACTCGTCGTAGATGATCTGGGCGATCTGCTTGCGCTCCTCCGGCGAGTCCGCGATATCGTCCAGCAGCGCCTCGCTGTATCCCTGAAGCATGGAGATCGGCGTCCGGAGCTCGTGCGATACGTTCGCCACGAAGTCCTTGCGCAGCTTGTCGAGACGATGCTCCTCCGTGACGTCGCGCAGCACGGCGACCGCTCCCCGCACGCCGTCCGGCTCGTTCGAATACAAAGGCGCGATCACCACGGACCATACGCTGCTCAGCACATGCACTTTGTCCGTGACTTCCTTCTGCTCCGTCATCGCCTGCTCGAACAGAGCCGCCAGCGGTTCGGGCAACCCGCCCTTCCCGTCCGATTCCCAATCCAGCGAACGCCAAGTGCGCAGCACTTCCTCGCCGTGCGGGTTCGTCAGGATCGGACGGCCGTCGGCGCCTACGGTTACGACCGCGTCCGCCATGCTACGCAAAATGCCGGACAAATTCTCCTTCTCGTGGCGCAAATCCTGAATCGTGAGCTCCAGCCGTTCCGCCATCAGGTTAAACGCCTTGGTCAGCTCCCCGATCTCATCCTCGCTCGATACGGGCTGCCTGATCGAATATTCGCCCTTCGTGATCGCGTCCGCGCCGCGCTTCAGCCGAAGCAGCGGCTGCGTAATACGAGTGGACAGGAAAAACGCAAAAAACGTCGTCAACAAAAATCCGATGACCACGGCAATCGCGAACAGCTTCGTGTAATACTGCTGGATATAGTTCAGGGCGATTTTTTTCTGGTAGACGACGGCCACTCCTTCGGGCGGAGCGGCGCTTCCGGCCGTCTCGCGGATCGGAACGGCGTACGCGAGATACTCCTTGCCGTCCGGCGCCTCGTACTGGCTGAACTGCTCCAATCCGACGAGAGCGTCCCGAAGCTCTTTTTCGCCGAAGAAATTCGAGCCCTCCAACCCCGCCTGGGTATCCTGCTGCACCGGGTTCAACGAAGCGTCATAGACGATCAGCCCGGCTTCCTGCGCGCCCAATATTTCGTTGACGAGCACGACGTAATACGGGAGCTCCCGGTGGCGCGGGATTTCTGCCGATATTTTCCGGGCCATCTCCTGCAGCGTACGCTCCTGATCCTTCGGACTGATCAGGTTCGTGTCGATAAACCGCGACAGCAGCAGGCTGTTGATCAGCAGAACCAGCGCCACGAGACCGATGATCGTCATCCACAGTTTGCCGACCACACTTTTGAGAAACTTCACGTTATTTGGGCACCTCGAGTTTGTAACCGACGCCCCAGACCGTCGTAATCATCGCGGCCGCTTCCGGCGATACTTTGTTCAGCTTCTCCCGGAGGCGCTTGACATGCGTGTCGACCGTGCGCAGATCCCCGAAAAACTCGTAGTTCCACACATCCTTCAGCAACTCTTCGCGCGAGAACACTTTGTCCGGGGACATCGCCAAATAATGCAGCAGCTCGTATTCCTTGGGCGTGAGCGAGACTTCCCGGCCGCCTGCCGTTACGCGATGGGCGTCGTGTTCGATCACCAGATGAGGGAATACGATATTGTTGCTGGAGGACGGGTCCTTCGACAGGAAGGCGGTCGCCGAGGAACGGCGGAGAATCGCCTTGACCCGGTAGATCACCTCGCGCGGGCTAAACGGCTTGACCACATAGTCGTCCGCGCCCACTTCGAACCCTTGCACGCGGTTCGATTCCTCGCCTTTGGCCGTCAGCATGATGATCGGCGTCGCCTTCGATTGGCGAAGGCGCTGGCAGACCTCGATCCCGTCGATGCCGGGCATCATGATATCCAGCAGGATCAGGTCGAAGTCGCGCCCGAGCGCGGCGGCGAGCGCCCGCTCCCCGTCTTCCGCCTCCTCGACGATATACCCTTCCTTCTCCAGATACATCCGAAGCAATCTGCGGATGCGCTCCTCGTCGTCGACGACGAGAATCGACGCTTTCCATTCGCTCATGAACGTAGCCTCCTTATACTCCCGCGTAGGAGTGCAAGCCTGCAATGACGAGATTGACGCCAACCAGCGTGAACATGACGACAACAAAACCGATTACCGCCATCCAAGCGGAGCGCCGTCCCAACCATCCCCGCGACAAGCGCAGGTGCAGGTAAATGGTATAGAACAACCAGGTGATAAACGCCCACGTTTCTTTGGGGTCCCATCCCCAAAATCTGCCCCAGGCCTTATGCGCCCAGATCATCGCGAACACAAGCCCGCCGAGCGAGAACACCGGGAAGCCGATCGCGATCGCCCGGTAACTGATCTCGTCCAGATCCTCCGGGTCCATGCCGTCGAGGGCCGGCTGGATTGCGGCTCCGATCGGCTTGCGTAAAATCAGGCGAAGCGCGGCGTACATGATCGCGGCCGTCAGCAGCGACCACACCACCGTATTCAGCTTGCGTCCCGCATTCACCCCGTTCATCCAGGAAGGCGTCTCGAACAGCGGCTCCTTCATGCCGAGGAACGGCGTCATGCGGACCATCTCGCTGTTGTACGGCTTCACGATGGGCGGCATCGTATACGTGACCGTCTCCTCCGTCGTCGTCAGTTGGCCTTTCTGGTCGACCGAGGATTTCTCCTGGAGAAACACCGCTTCGTAGCCGGCGCCCTTAAATGTGAACACCGTACCGACGAAGCCGACGATCGCGAGAACCGTAAAAATCGTCAGCTCGACGAAAAAGACCTGCGCCCGGCCGCCGCTTGTCGTCGGTTTGAAGTTCACCACCCGCAGCAGATACATCAGCCCGGCCGCGAAGCCGACCGCGAAGAAGGCTTCGCCCGCTGCCGCTGTCGTAACGTGAATCATCAGCCAGTGGCTCTGAAGCGCCGGGATAAGCGGCGATATTTCCTGAGGGAAGACGGCCGCGTACGCCAGCAGCACGAAGCCGACCGGCATCGCGAACGCGCCCAGCACCGGGGAACGGTACAGCGCGTAGATGATAAGAAACGCCGCTGTTGTCATCATCGCCAAAAACGTCATAAATTCAAACATGTTGCTGGTCGGGATTCGGCCGGCGGCGGCCCACCTCGTGAAGAAAAACGCCAGATGCGCGCCGAAACCCGCGGCCGAAATGCCGAACGACACCCAGCCCCATTTGCGCTGATGCTGCTCCGGCGAACGGTCGGCCCACCGGCGGCCCGTCACGGCCAGGACGAAGCCGATAAACGCGGCGCAGTACAACACAAACGCCGCCATCAAGAACCAACTGCTGGTTGTCTCCAAGTTCATGGCTTTTTGCCCCCTCTATCCAGCGACTGCGGCGTCGTCTCGACGCCCGATCGGCTTAGCGCCTGCGCCACCTCGTGGCGCAAACCGTACCAGTTCTTGTTCGTATGCGCTCCCAGTGACAGGACGCCGTCGTCGATGCGCAGCCACACGCGCCTGTGCTGCCAATACGTGCCGATCACGACGCCGATGACGAAGATGCTCGCTCCGATCAAAATCGGGACCAGGGCTCGCTCGGTGCGCACGTTCAGATAACTGGTGTAATTGGCGATGTCGACATCCGTCTCCATCGACTGCACGGCCAGCACGAACGGACTGCCCGCAGCCCGGTTGATCTGGTCTTCACCGTATGCCGCCTTGTCCGCCGGACGGGCAAAATACAAGTGGGCGACGCCGCCTTCGGGAAGTCCGGGCCCCGTGATCTGGAACACGTAGGCGGGCGCTTCCGGCTTGTTCAGCTTGTTGACCGGCTTGCCGCTCTCGTCCAGACCGAAGCTCGGATAATAGTTGCGGAGCTGCAGCTTGTACGGGCCGACCGTATACGATTCCTCGGGATGCTTGGTCGAAAGCTCGATCTGCCCGTACGCCTCCCCGGTCGCCGCGTTGCGAAGCGTCGGCCGGACGGCCAAAATCTGCGGCGTCTGGGCGAAGTCGTATTGGTACACGAGCAGTCCCTTGTATTCGAGCGGCTTGTTCACGACGATATCCTGCCGGTGAACTTCGACCAGCTCCGGCTTCGCGCCGCCGCAGCCGCTCTTGCATTCGTACAGGATCGCCTCGGTCTTGAACTCCTTCGGAACCGACTTTCCTTGCTCCCGGAACGATTCCCGCATCTCGGATTCGTCATAGAACGTGATGGAAAATTTCCGGTTCTCCAAATAATACTTCGTCTCCGGGATCGGCGTCGGCTCGCCTTCGAGAAACGCCAGGTATTGGTCCATCGACCATCCGGGAATGCCTCTTGCCAGCAACGCCAGCAAAAAGATAATCAGCCCGATGTGGTTGATATACGGCCCCCACCGGCTGAACCGGTGCTTCTCCGCGAGCAGCGCCGTACCGTCGATATGAACCCGGTAGCCTTTGCGCCGGAACTGTTTGCCCGCCTCCCGGACCCATTCCTCGGCCGCCTGGTCGTCCCCGGGAGCCGTGACCGGGCCTGTCCACGACACGCGTTGTCTCGTGATGAACTGGAGATGCTTGCGGATCTGCTGCTTCGACAGTGCCCGGTACAGCGGCAGGACGCGGTCCAGGCTGCATACGACCAGCGACGTTCCGATCAGCACCAGCAGCCCCCGGAACCACCACGAATCGTACGTGTCCGCGAACCCGAGCAAGTAGTAATAATAGCCGATTGTGCCGTGGTTGTCCCGGTAGTATTGGGCGAGATCGATCATCTCGGCGTTGATGATCGTGTCGGTCTGCGGGTAGATCGAACCGAGCGAAGCGCCGACCAGCGTGATGCCGATAATCCAAAGCGCGGTCTTGACCGATGACAGCCAGGCCCAGACGTGGTCGAGGATCGTTCTTTTCTCCCGCTGGGAACGGCGGGCGACCCCGTCGTAACGCATCTCCAGCGGTTCGGTTGACGGCGTGTCCTCAAGCGGCTTCCCGCACGATTCGCACAGGACGGTGCCGATATGATTCTGGTGGCCGCATTCGCATTTGGTGTTAGGTATCATGATTGTCCTCCCTGGCCGCGCCGACCGGCCTGTTCGTTAGCCGAGCAGCTCGGACAAGGTCGAGTCGATGAATGCCTCATCCATCTCGCCTTCTTTTTTCACGCGGATAATGCCTTGACGGTCGATAAAAAAAGTCGTCGGATAGTTCACGACGCCGTATTTTTTGCGGATGCTTTCATTCGGGTCGAACAATACCGGGAAGGTCAGTTGGTGCTGTTCCATAAAGCTCCGGACCGTAACCGCGCTTTCCCCGATATTGACGGCGAGCACGCGAACCCCCTTGTCCTTCCACTTCTCGTATTGCTTCTGAATGGCGGGCATCTCCCGCTTGCACGGATCGCACCAAGTTCCCCAAAAATTCAAGAGCACCACATGATTGCGCTGCTCGTCCAATTGATAGACTTGCTCGTCGAGGCCCGCCAAGCCGAAGTTCGGCGCTTCGCTGCCCTCCTGCGGCACCGTCTGCTGGGAAAACATCGAATCGGCGATCGTATATCCTCCGATCAGCAGTACGGCGGTCAAGATGATGAGCTGAAGCCATTTTTTGTTATTGCCCATGTCCATGCTCCTTCATCGGCGCAAATCTCTCCTCATTATATCGGAAGTTTCCGATGTCCATTAACCGCGTTTTTGAAATTTATGTGTCTGGTTGGCGCTTTGCTTGAGCTCGTTGATCTCCTGCGGCGTCAAGGGCCGGTGCTTGCCGCGAGACAGTCCTCCCAGTTGCAGCGGACCGATGGCGATCCGCTTCAGCCGGACGACCGTGCAGCCGATCGCCTCGAACATGCGGCGCACTTGCCGGTTGCGCCCTTCGTAGATCGTGATCCGGATCACCGATTCGTTCGCGTCCAGATCCACGTCCTGGTATTCGACCTCCGCCGGAGCGGTGACCCCGTCCTCAAGCTCGATGCCGGCCGCAAGCTTCTCCAACTGGGAACCGTGCGGCACCCCTTTGACAGTCGCCAGATACGTCTTGGGCACATGATGTCTCGGATGCGTCAAAGCGTTGGCGAATTCGCCGTCGTTGGTCATGATCAGCAGACCTTCGGAATCGTAGTCGAGGCGGCCCACCGGATAAACCCGGACGCCCACGGATTTGACGAGATCCATCACGGTGCGGCGGCCTCGGGGATCAGTTACGCTGCTGATGTAGCCTTTGGGCTTGTACAGCATGAGGTAGACCTTGTCCTGGCTGCGGATGGGCTTGTCGTCCACCCGGATTTCGTCCTTATTCGGGTCCACCTTCGTCCCGAGCGTATTCACCGTTAACCCGTTCACCTTCACGCGCCCGGCCAATATATATTCCTCGCACTTGCGCCGCGATGCCACGCCGGCTTGCGCGAGCACCTTTTGCAGACGTTCTTCCATCAGTTCCGATTCTCCCTCTTGGTCATCATCTCAACTTTTAATGATAACCCTCCGGCCTGGAAAGCACAAGCTCCCGCCAGGGAAACCGTCTCCCCGGACACGATACGGAGTGGGGATGAAGGTCCGTCGGATCGAACCCGTGCCGGGCGGCAAGCGCGACAAACAGTTTGACCGCAACAAACAACTGCTCCTGAAGCTCCGCGGTAAGCGGACGAAAGACGGAGAAATCGCCTTCGAGGCACACATGCACGTAATGGGGGTCGGTCGGCTCGGCGCCGGCCACGATGGTGCCGTCGGCGCAGACGAAGTAGTCGTAACCGGTGCCGTTAATGGAAGGACAGGCGGAGTGGTGGAGGACAATGCCAAGGATGGACATGGACGCACCTCGCTGTTACAGGTGCTAACAGCCTATGCGGGTATGCTTGGGGATGTTCGAGCGGGCGGCAGTTGAAACTTGCGCGGCAGGCAGTTATGGTTTTATTCTGGCTTTATCGCAAACAGCAGCAAGGAATCGGCGCCGCGTTTCGCCCAAATAACAGGTCCGGGAGGCTATTATTTAATAATGAAACAGGCATTAGTGGTTGGCGGATCGGGAATGCTCGCGAAAACTTCGCTCTGGCTTGCCGAAAACGGCTATAAGGTTTCGGTTATCGGAAGAAACCAAGAGAAACTGGACAAGTTATGTCAACAAAACGGCAGGATCGTTCCCGTTTCCGTCGATTACCGGGACGATGATGCCCTGAGTAAAAAATTGGAACGAATTATTCGCTCCGGCGCTATTGAAATGGTTGTCGCTTGGATTCATAATGATGTTGCGCCAAACGCTCTGCAAATCGTCATAGACAAGATCAGCAAGCAGGGAATCAACAAGTGGAGATTGTTTCACGTGCTCGGGAGCGGCTCGAATCTCGATAAAATCAGAAGCCGGTTAGAGATTCCCGCTGCATGCGAATACCGTCAAGTTCAACTTGGATTTGTGCTGGAGAATAACAGATCGAGATGGTTGACAAACGATGAAATCGCGAATGGGGTTATTGAAGCGATCCGCACGAATAAAAACCGGCATCTGGTTGGCACCCTAACACCCGGGAATAAAAGACCCGATTTTTGAATCCGGCGACCTTTCATTTTGAAAATTTTGGACTTGACGATAAAAAAAGAAGTCTTATATTTAATCCATACTAATCCTGTAGGATAATTTGTATTTAAATCAGGCAGGTATAATCCTTTTAAAGAAAGCGGTGGATCAGGATGGCGAGAAAGTCTCTACTGGTTTTGATGGCGGTCGTATTCACATTGTTTATGGCAGCCTGCGGCAAATCCAATGAACAATCCGGCGATAACGCTTCGGCGACCGGCAGTCCGGCGGCAAGCAGCGCTCCAAGCGCAAGCCCCAGCCCAAGCGGCTCCGAACCGGCCAAACTCAAAATCGGCGTAATGGCCGGCGCGGAGGAAGAGATTTGGAAGGTGGCCAAAGAGGTTGCCAAAAAAGACAATCTGGAACTGGAACTGGTCGTATTCAACGACTATGTGCAGCCGAACAAAGTGCTGGAAGACGGCCAGCTCGACGCCAACGCGTTCCAGCATGTCCCTTATCTCGACGAATTCAACAAGAATAACGGCACGCATATCGTGAAGCTGGCGGATACGATCAACTATCCGATCGGCGTATACTCCAAGAAGATCAAAAATCTGTCGGAGCTGAAAGACGGCGACACGCTCGGCTTGCCGAACGATCCGACGAACGGCGCCCGCGCGCTGATCCTCTTCCAGAGCGCCGGCCTGATCAAGTTGAAGGAAGGAGTCGGCATCAAGGCTACGGTCCGCGATATTGTCGAGAACCCGAAAAACCTGAAGTTCAAGGAACTGGACGCGGCCTTCATTCCGAAAGCGCTCGGAGACCTCGCGGCGGCCGTAATCAATACCAACTTCGCGATCGAAAACGGTCTTTCCCCAAGCAAGGATGCCATCTACCGCGAACCGAAGGATTCCCCTTGGGTTAACATTATCGCGGTCCGCGAAGGGGAACAGAACAAACCCGTCTTTAAGCGTCTGGTTCAAGCATTCCAATCGGAAGAAGTGAAAAAGTTCGTAACGGAAAAATACGGCGACTCCATGGTTCCGGCTTGGTAATCAACCGGCGTTGCCCATGTGCAGGTCTCTCCCCCGGGAGCAGACCTGCCATTTCTGTTTTCATCGAGAAGTGGAAGGATGAATAGCGTGATCCGACTTGAGAACGTAACCAAAGTGTTTGTTCAGGACAAGCAAAAAGTAGAAGCGGTCAAAAACGTCTCGCTTCATGTGCGGAAAGGGGAAATTTTCGGCATCATCGGCTTCAGCGGCGCGGGCAAAAGCACCTTGATCCGATGCATCAACTATTTGGAACGGCCGACCGAAGGGACGGTCCGCATCAACGGGGTGGATCTCGCCGGCTTGAATGAGGCCCAGCTCCGGGAGACGCGGCGCAAAATCGGCATGATCTTTCAAAACTTCAACCTGCTCTCTTCCGCAACGGTGTTTGACAATGTGGCCGCCCCCTTGCGTCTCGTCCGTACGCCAGTAAGCGAGATCGAGAAAAAGGTCGGAGAATTGCTGGAGATCGTAGGTTTGAAGGAGAAAGAATCGGCATACCCTTCCCAACTCTCCGGCGGCCAGAAGCAGCGCGTCGCCATCGCCCGGGCTCTGGCCAGCGAACCGGAAATTTTGCTTTGCGACGAAGCGACCTCGGCGTTGGACCCGCAAACCACCGAGTCCATCCTCGAACTGCTTCTGGAAATCAACCGCAAGTATCGCATCACTATCGTATTGATCACCCATGAAATGCATGTGATCAAGAAAATTTGCGACCGCGTGGCGGTTATGGAGAACGGAGAAGTCGTCGAACAAGGCAACGTGATCGATGTTTTTTCGAAACCGAAGCAGCCCATTACCAGGAACTTTATCAAAACCATTTTTGACGAGAATTTGCCCGAATCTTTGCTGAAGAAAATCAACGAGCAGGATAACCCGGCGACCTTGTTGCGGATATCGTTTGTCGGCGAACACGCCGCGGAACCGATCTGGGCGGAGCTGGCCACCCGGTTCAAGCTGCGTCCGAACATTTTGTACGGCAACATCACGCAAATCAAGGACACGACGCTCGGCATCCTCATCGTTCGAGTCGTGGGAGAACCGTCGGACATTGAGGCAGGCATGAATTATTTGAAGACACAAGAGCTGCAGATCGAGGTGATGAATCATGCTGGCTGATTTTTTCAGCAGCTTTTCGGAATACAGGGAGTTGTATGTGCAATCGCTGAAAGAGACCGGCATTATGGTCGGCTACTCCCTGCTCATCTCGGCCGTCATCGGTTTGATTCTCGGCATTGTCCTTGTGGTCACCCGGCCCGGACACATTTATCCGCAGCCGGGAATCTATCAAATCTTGAATGTCATTATCAACATCGTGCGTTCTTTGCCCTTTATCATCCTGATGGTGGCCATTATCCCCTTTACAAAAGCCATCGTCGGCACCACGATCGGTGTAAAAGGCGCGATCGTGCCGTTGGTCGTCTATACGGCGCCGTATCTGGCCCGGTTGATGGAGTCGGCCCTGCTTGAAGTGGATCGCGGCGTTATCGAAGCGTTCCAGGCGATGGGCGCGACCCGGAGGCAGATCATTACGCGCGTGCTGTTGCGCGAGGCGAGACCCGGATTGGTGCTCGGATTGACCATCGGGACCATCAGTTTGATCGGCGCGACCGCGATGGCCGGTGTCGTCGGGGCGGGCGGCCTCGGCGACGTCGCGATCCGGTACGGCTATCAGCGTTGGGAACCGGATGTCATGGTGACCTGCGTGATCCTGCTGATCGTGTCCGTACAGCTTGTGCAGTCGATCGGCACCTGGATCGCCAAAAAATTGCGGAAGAACTAAACGGCGGAGCCGAAGGGATAACGGCTGCGGATAACGGATGAACAATCGGGTTGTCGCACCGCAGGCACGTTTCGGGACATTCGCACCCCGGTTCCCGACTTCGGCGTCCGACGCTGACGGACCTGAATAAAATGAGGAGGACATGTGAGATGTCAAGCCCGATCAAAAATCAGATCCGTTGCGTTTTTATTCCCGTCAGCCCTATCGAAAAAGCAAGAGATTGGTATTGCAGATTTTGAATTTGCCGGCCGAAGGAGATATCCTGTTCGGCCATTTGTATATATTGCCTGCGCAAGGCACGGCGGGCATTATATTGGACAGCAAGCGTATGAATAGATGAAAAAACATCAAGTTAAACTTCTCACCGGCATCGAACATGGGCACTGGTTTAACTTTAAAGATCCGGACGGAAATGTCCTGATGGTATGCCAATAAAAAAGGTTGGGCGGTTAAAACACGACGCTGCAGACCGCAACGGCGGCCAGGAAGCCGACCAGATCGGACAGCAGCCCCACCTTGAGAGCGTAACGGGCGTTGCGGATGCCGACGGCGCCGAAATAAACGGTCAGCACGTACAGCGTCGTATCCGTGCTCCCCTGGATCGTTGAAGCGATGCGGCCGATCAGGGAGTCGGCTCCATGCGTCTTCATCAAGTCGGCCGTATACGCCAGCGACCCCGAACCCGTTATCGGCCGCAGGAACGCCAGCGGGGCCACCTCGGACGGAATGCCGACGGCTTCCAGCGCCGGACGGATCAGACCGATGATGCCGTCCATCGCGCCCGATGCGCGGAACACGCTGATCGCCACCATCATGCCGACCAGGTGCGGAATGATGCGGATGGCCGTATCGAAGCCGTCCTTGGCCCCGGATACGAATGACTCGTAGACGGGAACCTTGCGGTAGGCCGCATATAAAGGTATAAACGCGATGAGCGCGGGAATCGCCCATGCGGACAAGATGGCGATGAGGCCGTACACGGGCCATGCCCCCCATTCCGTTTGACCGGCCGGGGAGCAAGCTTGCGTCTCCCCTCGCGGTTCGATATGCGTTAAGCGCCGGACGACCGGCTGTGCCTCCGTCTGAACCAGGCATCGAGCAGGATGGCGAATGCGGTCGAGACGATCGTCGCCAGCAGCGTCGTGCCGACGATATCGGTCGGATTGGCGGCACCGAAGTTCATCCGGACCGCGATGACGGTCGTCGGGATCAGCGTGATGCTTGCCGTATTGATCGCGAGCAGCGTGCACATGGCCGCGCTCGCTTTCTCTTTGTCGGGATTGAGCTTTTGCAGCTCCTGCATCGCCTTGATGCCCATAGGCGTCGCGGCGTTGCCCAAACCGAGTATATTGGCGCTCATGTTCGACATGATATAACCCAGCGCGGGATGGCCCGCCGGCACGGACGGAAACAGCCTGCGGACGACCGGACCAATCGCCCGGGTCAAGATGCGAAGCAGCCCGCCGTCTTCCGCGATCCGCATCATGCCGAGCCAGAAGGTCAGCACGCTGATCAAGCCGAAGCTTACGGTGACGCCTGTCTTGGCCCCTTCGAACACCGCCTGCGTCACGTCGTCCATCCGGCCGTTTATCGCCGCGAAGACGATCCCCGACAAGATCAGGAACAGCCACACCCAGTTCACCATGCGCTCTCGCCCCCCTCCCCGGTTAACAATATCCGCAGCACGCCTCGCAGCCGCGCCGTCCATGCCGACCAGCCCGTCAATTCGGCCGCGGTATCGCCGCTTCGATACGCCGTCTGCGCGTACCGCTCGGTCTGCTTCAACTGCGGGCTGCCCGGGGCGTACAACGGCACGGCCCCGACCGTCTGACCGTCGAACAGGATTTTCATGACGCCCCTCTCCCCCAGCCGGTAAGAAGCCGAACGCGTGTCGATCGGAACGAGCTGCGTGGACAGTTTGGCGGATTCGCCGGCCGAGAGCGGATAATAGAAGGTGCGTCCCGCTTCCCACGTCTCCCCTCCGGGCGCGGATTCGACCGCCGTACCTTTCGCGATGACTGTCGTGAGCGGGTAGTTCTCGAAGCCGTAATCGAGCAGCCGGCGGTGATCGAGCCAGTCGTCGCTGTCATTCAGCGTGACGACGGCCAACTGCCTCCCCCCTCGCGTGGCCGATGAGACGAGACAGCGGTGAGCCAGCTTCGTGTAGCCGGTTTTGACTCCGTCCGCCCCTTCGTACAAGGACAGCATCCGGTTTTTGTTATGCCAGAGGCGGTCCCAGGGTTCGTCCGGATTCGGCACGCGCGCGACTTTCGTCTTGACGATCTCCCGAAAGGTCGGATTGCGAAGGGCGTATGCGGTTAAGACCGCCATATCGTTAGGCGAGGAATAATGGCCCTCCTCGTCCAGCCCGTGGGGGTTGCGGAACTGCGTGTTGGCGAGTCCGAGTTGTTCCGCCTTCTGATTCATCAGCAGCACGAACCCTTCCAGCGACCCGCCCACATGCTCCGCGATCGCCACGGCCGCGTCGTTGCCCGACCGCAGCATCAGCCCGTACAGCATATGCTCCAGACTCATCTCCTCCCCCAGCTTGAGGAAGATGGACGAACCTTCTTTTCCGAAAGCGGACGCCCCTACCTTGACCCGGTCGGACAGCCGCCCGTTCTCGATGGCGACAATCGCCGTCATGATCTTCGTCAGGCTGGCGATGCGCATCCGCTTGTCTCCTTGCTTGCTGTACAGCAGCCGTCCCGAAGCGACGTCGATCAGAGCGGCGCCTTCGGCTTGGGTCGAGATGCGCGGCGGCTCCGGAGCGGCATGGGCGAGCGGAGGCAAGAACGCGGCCGCAAGGGCAAGAGACAGCAGCAACGCGACGATGGCTATCGGATACGGACGTGTTCGATTCATGGCGACCTCCCATAAGAGAGAAGTTGGCGGCCTCCGTCGCCCGGAAGCGGCATTCCGCGGCAAGACGGCGGCTGGTTCGGGGCGCGGCAGCTGGCGCCGGCGGATTGCATGCGGGACGGCAGAGCCTGTACCCGCGTTCTTGTCCATGTATATGCGTCCCCCGGACAGGTTATTCGGGGTTTGCGTCGCGCCGGCGCAAAGAGGCCGGAACCGCCCTGTCGCGGCCCCGGCCTCCTCCCCTTATTCTACGATCGTCGCCCATCAAGCATGGGCGGCCGACGCCTCGCGCTCCCCTTTGGCCAAGTCTACCTTCATCAGCAGGAATATGCCCGAGACGAAAAAAGCGAGCAGCGCGAGAATGCCCAACCGGCTCGATCCGGTCCACAAGCCGACGAGCGAGAAGACCGCCGGACCCAGCACCGCCGAGAACCGGCTCGATACCGTCAGGAAGCCGAACCATTCCGCGGAACGGTCGGCAGGAACGAGCCGGCTGAAAATCGACCTGGACAATGCCTGGCTGCCTCCCTGGACGAATCCGACCATAACCGCCAGCGCATAAAAATGAAGGGCGCTCGTCATAAAATACCCGAGGCCGACGATCACGACATAGACGCTCAGCGACAAATAAAGCCCTTTTTTGGCGCCGATCCGCTTGGCAAGCCCTCCGAAGGCGTAAGTGAAGGGAATGCCGACGAATTGCGTAATGAGAAGCGCCGCGATCAGATGGGACGTCCCGATGCCGATCTCGCTTCCGTAGATTGTCGCCATCGAGATGATGGTGCTGATGCCGTCGTTGTACAGCCAGAACGCGAGCATGTATTTGAGCAGCTCCGGATATCGCCGCAGCGACCTGAGCGATTGCGCGATTCTCGACCAGCCCGCTCTCGTATAAGCGCCGAGCCTCAGCCCTCTTACTCCCGACTTATCCCGAATCGTCAGGAACATCGGCATCGCAAAGGCGAGATACCAGACCGCGACGGTAATAAAAACGGCCTGCGTCGCTTGCGTCTTGCCGGCGAATCCGAACCACTCGTACTTCTCGATCATCAGCAGATTGACGGCGAGCAGCAATCCCCCGCCGATATATCCGCCCGCGTACCCCCGCGCGGACAGTTGGTCCCGCTCGCCCGGCGCCGCCAGATCGGTCAGCAGCGAATCGTAGAAGCCGTTGCCCCCCATATATCCGACGGAACCGATCAAATAGATGACGGATGCCAACAGATAATCGCCTTGACCGACAAAAGCCATCAGCCCCGAACCTAATATGCCCAGCAAAGCGAACGCTTTCAAAAATCGCGCTTTCATGCCCGAATAATCCGCTATCGCTCCCAGCAGCGGCGACAATACAGCGACAATGAAGGTCGCGGCCGACTGCGTCAGCCCCCAATACGAGGTCGCTTTCTGAGGATTGATTCCGTAAGCGGCGACGCTGCTGTAATAAACCGGCAGCACCGCGGCCATCATCGTTGTGGCGAAGGCTGAATTCGCCCAGTCGTACAGAACCCACGCCCGGCGTTCCCGCTTCATCCGGCACCCTCCCGATCGTTAGTGGCCGCCCCGTCTCTTTGCGCGGCCTTACGTACCATTATCCGGGAACGGGAAGGTTTTGCCAATTAAAATCTGCGTAAACTTGTTGAAAGCGCAAAAAACAAGGCCGTCTCTCCGGCTGGACGGCCCGCCTGCGGAAACGGCCTCTTGAAATATCGTTCACACCCGATGGAACTCGCGGGAGCCCCGGTCCGCTTCCAGATCCGGGATCTCGATGGGCGGGGCTTCGGACGCCCCGTCGTTCTCGTCCTTGCGGAACATCTCCTGAATGCGGTCGATGGCCTTCGGCACGGAGTCGATTATTTTTTCGTACAAGTGCGTCTGATTGTCCAAAGACACGACTTTTACCCCGTTTTGCCCTACGACGAGAAACGCGATGGGCGTAATCGACACGCCTCCGCCGCTGCCTCCGCCGAACGGATGCCGGCCTTCGCCCGCGCCGTTCCCTTCGGATTCCACCTGGAATTCGCTTCCTCCCGCCGCGAAGCCGAAGCCTACCTTCGATACCGGCAAAATAACGCCGTCCGGCGTGTTGACCGGATCGCCTATGATCGTATTGACATCCGTCATTTCGCGGATGTTTTCCATGGCGGTCTTCATCAGACCTTGTATGGGATGCTCGGACATGGTTAACCTCCTTGTCAGCCTGTATGGCATACGTACCTTAGGTTCCCCCTCCCTTCCTTTTTTCATGTGGGGCTTCACGATAATCGTCCCTCCGTCTAAGCGGTCGGCTCCGGACGGGCTTGTCCTTCCGTCTGCCAGTTCCGGATGTTCTTAAGCATCTCCCGGTTGGTCACCGCAAACCGGTACCATACCCATATAAAGCGCCAAGCCGGCATCCACAGCATCGCGGACAGCCTGGAGTCGAACGTTCGCCGCTCATAATCCGGCGAGACCGCAACGGTCGGGACGGAATCGAGCGTCATCCAACGCGTCACGATCCCCAGCAGGGTGTACAGGCTGCCGGAGATCGCGCCGGCGGCGGTCGCCGTGAGCGCCGCGTCGCCCAGCCCGATATTCACGTCCCAATGCAGGCGGGCGCAATGCAGGTGCTTGGCGGACTTTCGCAGAAAATCGAGAAAGTTCCGCATATGCTTCAGCATCAGCCTGGCTTTCCTCGCATATTGAACGAGATCGTCCTGCGTTACCGCCTTCTTGCGGCGACGGATCTTGCGCATCCGCTTCAGCCGCCTAAAGCCGCCCTTGGAGCCTTTGACGCTGCCGGATTCCACGACGATTCTTCCCATCTGAAGCCGGGCGGAGGTCAGCTCCGCCTTCCAGAGGAACAGTCCGTACAACCCCGTGATTTTAACGGAGGCGTAATCGTATTCGCCGTGCCGTTTCGCCAAAATTTCGAATTGGAACCGGCTCGCCAGCAGCAATCCCGCGAGGAGCAGCACACCTCCCGAGACTGCCGCCCAAATCATCAGGGACATACCGCCCACTCCCCAGCCATAAAAAAACTCCGATGCCCGCGGCCGGTCTTCAGACCAGCCGCTGCCGTCGGAGTTAGCTTTTCTCGAATGCAGACCATAAATGCAAGATGAGGTCAGATCGGCGGCAAATCGTCGATCGTCAACTGTTTGGCGTCCTGGAGCTTCTGGAACAGCAGACGGGTCTCCTCCTCCAGATCGGTCTCGCTGACCGTCAAGCTTTCGACCGCGGGCAGATCTTCCAAGCTTTTCAGGCCGAAATAATCGAGGAACATCTTGGTCGTTCCGTACAGAATCGGCCTTCCGACCGCGTCGGCCCGTCCGACTTCTTCAACCAGTTGCTTGGCCACAAGCGTCTGAATCGCGCGGTCGGAGCTGACGCCCCGGATCGTTTCAATCTCGACGCGCGTAATGGGCTGCCTGTACGCAATGATCGACAGCGTCTCGATCGCCGCCTGCGACAAGTTCGACCGCGTCGGCGAGTAGGCGAGCCGCTGCAAATACGGCGCGTGGTCGGGATTGCTCGTCATCCGGAACGCGCCGGCAATCTCGGCGATCCGTACGCCGCGATCCTGCTCCTCCAGCTCCCGCTTCAGCTCGGTGACGGCTTCCCGGACCAGCATCGTGTCCGTCTCCAGCACTTCCGCAAGCTGCTTCGCCTCCAGCCCTTCATCGCCCGCCACGAACAAAAGCCCCTCAATAATCGACTTCATCTGCTTGAATGTCAAGGTCATTCCCGGTCCAACCTTCCTCCCTGCCCTGGATCACGATATCGTCAAACCGCCCGTGCTGGTAGCACACGATCACCCTGCGTTTCATCAGCTCCAGGATGGCGAGAAACGTGACGACGATCTCTTCGCGGGACGCCTTCTCGTCGATCAGCCGCGAGAACATCACCGTCCGGTCCTCACGCCCGCGCAGCAGCCGGACGATCTCGGCGATGCGGTCCTTGACCGATATTTCGTCCCGGCGGATGGTCGCAATCGATTGCCGCGCGGCCTGGCGCTTCAGCGCTTTTTGAAACGCCAGCAGCAGATCGGCGACGTGCAGCCCCTTCACCGGATTCTCCTGAACCTGGGGCGCGTACGGCGTCAGATCCGCCGGCTCCCGGGAATACACGAGACTGCGGCTGTATTCCTTGTCCCGGAGCTGCTCGGCCGCTTGCTTGTATTTCCGGTATTCGAGCAGTTGCCGGACAAGCTCGGCCCGCGGGTCCTCTTCCTCGGTCTCGAAGTCTTCCCATTCCGGCTCGATCGGCGGCGGCTTCGGCAGCAGCATTTTGCTCTTGATCGACAGCAAGGTCGCCGCCATCACGAGGAATTCCGTCGTGACCTCAAGCTCCAGCTCCTGCATCTGGGCGACATACTCCAGATATTGATCCGTGATCGTGCTCACCGGTATGTCATAGATGTCGATTTCCGCTTTTTCGATGAGATGCAGCAGGAGGTCCAGCGGCCCTTCGAATGTTTCGAGCTTGTACAGGACCTTCATCGGATTACTGGCCGAGCTGCTTCGTCAGGTTCGCCATCTCGATCGCCGCGGTCGCCGCTTCCCAGCCTTTGTTGCCGGCTTTGGTTCCCGCGCGCTCCACGGCTTGCTCGATGGAATCGGTCGTCAGTACGCCGAAGATCGTCGGCACGCCCGTCTTCAGGGCGATCGCCGCGACGCCTTTGGCCGCTTCGTTGCAGACGTAGTCGAAATGCGGTGTCGATCCGCGGATCACCGCGCCGAGCGTCACCACCGCGTCGTAACGGCCGCTCTCGGCCATTTTCTGCGCGATCAGCGGAATTTCGAAAGCGCCCGGAACCCACGCGATGTCGATGTCGTCCTCGGACGCGCCGTGCCGCTTGAACGCGTCCAGCGCGCCGGACAGCAGCTTGCCCGTGATGAACTCGTTGAACCGCCCAACGACGATGCCGTATTTTAACCCTTGCGAGACGAGATGGCCTTCATACTGTTTCATGTCGATCATCCTTTCGATTCGTTATGGATTTCGGCCGCAACCGGCTGCTCCTGCAGGTCCGGGAACTGCAGCATATGGCCGAGCTTCAGCTTTTTCGTCCGCAAATACTTGCGGTTGTCCTCATGCTCCTCCATCTGCAGCGGCACCCTCTCGACGACCTCGAGTCCGTAACCCTCCAGCGCGACGATTTTGCGGGGATTGTTGGTCAAGATCCGCAGCTTGCGCACGCCGATATCCTTCAAGATTTGCGCGCCGATGCCGTAATTGCGCAGGTCGGGAGCGAAACCCAACTTGATATTCGCTTCCACGGTGTCCAATCCCTGCTCCTGAAGCGCGTAGGCGCGAAGCTTGTTGATCAATCCGATGCCGCGGCCTTCCTGCCTTAAATACAATAACACGCCGCTGCCCGCTTCGTCGATCTGTTTCAGCGCCGCCGCCAATTGCGGACCGCAATCGCACCGGTGAGAGTGGAACACGTCGCCGGTGAGGCATTCCGAGTGCACGCGCACCAACGTCGGCTTGTCGGGGTCGATCTCGCCTTTGACGAGGGCGACATGCTCCTTGAAGTCGATCTCGTTCGAATAGCCGATGGCCGTAAACGTGCCGAAATCCGTCGGCAGACGCGTCTCGACTTCCCGCTTGACCAGCTTTTCCTTCGCGCTGCGGAACGCGATCAGGTCGCGGATCGAGATCACCTTCAGCCCGTGCCGGCGGGCGAACGCCATCAGGTCCGGCAGACGCGCCATCGTGCCGTCTTCCTTGATGACTTCGCAGATCACCGCCGCCGGGTAAGAGCCGCACATGCGAGCCAAGTCAACGGCCGCCTCCGTATGTCCCGCGCGGCGCAACACGCCGCCTTTGCGCGCGATCAGCGGGAAAATATGGCCGGGGCGGCGGAATTGCGACGCTTTCGCTTCCGGATCGATCAGCGCCCGGATCGTCATCGCCCGCTCGTGGGCGGAGATGCCCGTCGTCGTCGATACGTGATCGACCGAGACGGTGAACGCCGTACCGTGGTAATCCGTATTGTGATTCACCATCGGCGGCAAGTCGAGCTCCTCGGCCCGCTCCTCGGTGATCGGCACGCAGACGAGCCCGCGGCCTTCCTTGATCATGAAGTTGATCACGTCCGGCGTCGCTTTGTCCGCCAGGGCGATCAAATCGCCTTCGTTCTCGCGGTCCTCGTCGTCGACGACGATGATGAGCTTGCCTTGCTTCAAGTCCTCGATGGCTTCTTCGATCCCGTTCAGCTTCATGTCGCTCATGTCGTTTCCCTCCTGCTGCCGCCTCTCTCGTCGAGTCGAGCTGCTTGGTTTATTTTTCGTTCCGCGGATGGGTCAAAATCCGTGTTCGGCCAGAAACTCGGCGGTCAAGCGCGAACCTTTGCCGGCGTCCCGGCCGCCCGGCAAGCCTCCGTCCGACCGGTAGGCAAGCAGCTTTTCGATGTATCGGCCGAGAATATCCGTCTCGATATTGACGGTATCGCCCGGCTTTTTATATCGGAGAGCCGTCTGGGCCAGCGTATGGGGGATGATCGAGACGGTGAACGTGTCTTCCCCGGCCCTGACGACCGTCAGACTGATGCCGTCAAGCGTCACGGAGCCGCGGTCCACAATGTATCGCATGGCCGACTTGGGCTCCACCCTCAGCTCGAAGACGACCGCGTTCGCCTCGGGCGTCCGCGAGACGATGGTGCCGACCGCGTCGACATGGCCCTGCACGATATGGCCGCCGAACCGCTTGTCCGCCTTCATCGCCCGCTCCAGGTTAACCGGGCTGCCGGGCGTCAGCTTGCTCAGATTTGTCTGCCGATACGTCTCCGGCATGACGTCTACAGTGAACGAGGAAGCGTCGTACCCGACGACGGTCAGACAAACGCCGTTGACGGAAATGCTGTCGCCCAGCGACACATCTTCCAGCACAAGCCGGGCATTCAGCGTCAGCACCATGGCTTCCCCTTGCCTGCTGACCGCACGCAGCGTCCCGACTTCTTCAACCAATCCCGTGAACATCTGAAATCTCCTCCTTGGCAGCCGGCGTCACCGGGGTTTCTCTCTTGCCTGCCGATCCGTCCGATGACGGCTCGCCCCAGCCGTCCGGATAAACCGGATAACCGGTCACGCACAGATCGTCTCCGTACGTCGTCACGGACAATCGCTCCAGCTTAAGCGCGTCCTTCATCCGCTCGACGCCCGCCCAATTAAACGCGGGGGGCGCCTTCTCCCCGCCTACAAGCTTCGGAGCGATAAAGAGGACGACGCGGTCCACGAGGCCGGCCTCCAGCATCGCGCCGTTCAGACGGCCGCCCCCTTCGAGCAGGACGGAAGAAATCTCCCGTTCGGCAAGCATCCGCATCGCCAGACGCAGGTCTACTTGCGGTCCGTCGCCGCAGCGCATCACTTCGACGCCGTAAGCGTTCAGCCGGCGAATGCCCTCCAGCGACGCCTGCTTGGTCGTCAGCACGATCGTCTTCGCCTCGCCGTCCCGAACGACCCGGGAATCAAGGGGAATGCGCAGCTTCGAGTCGGCGACGATCCGAACCGGATGAAGGGCGGGCACATCCAGCCTCGTCGTAAGCTGCGGATCGTCGGCGATAATCGTATCGACCCCGACCATAATCGCCTGATGGCGATGCCGGAGCGTATGGACGTATTTCCGCGATTCGCCGTTCGAAATCCATTTGCTGTCCCCGGTTTTGGTGGCGATGCGCCCGTCGAGCGTGCAGGCGGTTTTCAGCGTCACGAACGGCATGCCGTGAACGATGTATTTGAAGAACCTCTCGTTGAGCCGCTTCGCTTCTTCCTCCAGCAGCCCGACTTCGACCTCGATGCCGTGCGCCCTCAGCCGCTCCACGCCGGTTCCCGCGACCAGCGGATTCGGATCGAGGCAGGCCACGACGACCTTCTTCACCTTCTCGGCGATCAGCCTGTCGCAGCAAGGCGGGGTACGGCCGAAGTGGCTGCACGGCTCCAGCGTCACGTATACCGTGCTGCCCGCCGCTTCGGAACCCGCCATCAGCAGAGCGTGCACTTCGGCGTGATGATGGCCCCGCTGGAGATGGGCCCCCATGCCGACGATGCGCCCTCCCTTGACGATGACGCAGCCGACAACCGGGTTGGAAGCGGTCTGTCCGGCTGCCGATTCCGCAAGCTGGAGTGCAAGTCTCATATACGATTCGCCGTTTAATTCAGGAGGCCGTTCGGTGATCGTCATCGGCCTCACCGCCTTTCCGCGAGATTGAGGATAACAACAGAAGCCCCTTTAACTGTCCGCGTTACCGCGAACAAATAAAGGGGCCTGAAGGGATGCCAAACGAACGCCCGAATGCGGGCGTTCCGAATCCGGTGCCGCGTGTCGAAATCGCCAGTCTGTTCGCATGCGGACATCTCCGCAGGGTACCATACGCGCCGGCGGCGCGCCGATCCCGATCCCGGCATATCCCAACCAAGCAAGCGCCACGTCAAGCCGTGAGCGCCCTTCGGATATGTGAAAAAAAGCACGAACGAGTACAAGAAAACGAAACTCGCCGACACCAGAAACGATATCCGTTAGCCTTCTCCCATCCAGACTGTCACTGTCGGTTCCGGAATCGCACCGGATCAGCCGCGCGCCCGCGGACGGCTCCCGAATCGAGAGGGAAGCTGTCCGCGGCGGCGAGCGGGTCGCGGACTCGTGACGCGGCCGCCTTCAGCGCGCCGCGTCCATCACCGCCGGTTGGGAATTGCACCCGGCCCCGAAGGCAAACGGACGTATGCAATTGGACTTGCGGGAATTACACCTCGTAAACTTCCACCGATTCCATCCGGTCGTGGCCTTTGAACGCGTCGACATGCTCCATGCCTTTGACCACTTTGCCGAACACGGTGTGATGGCCGTCCAGATGAGGCTGCGGCTGATAGCAGATGTAGAACTGGCTGCCGCCGGTGTTGCGTCCGGCGTGGGCCATCGCAAGCGTGCCGCGCTCATGCTTGTTCGGGTTGATCTCGCAGTTGATCGTATAACCCGGACCGCCCGTTCCGTTGCCTCTCGGGCAGCCGCCCTGGGCGACGAACCCCGGGATGACCCGGTGGAACGTCAAGCCGTTATAGAAACCGGAATTGGCCAGCTTCTCGAAGTTCGCCACCGTATTCGGGGCGTCTTGGTCGAACAGGTCGAGGATGATCTCTGCTCCGTTTGCCATCTTGATTTTCGCTTGTTTCATGCCTGATGGACCTCCTTCTTGCGCAGCCGCTCCGGGATGACATCGTTGCCGGCGACATCCTCGTACGTCTCGCGCTTTACCACCAGATCGGCCTGTCCGTCCCGGACGAACACGACCGCCGGCCGGCGTATGCGGTTATAGTTGCTTGCCATCGAATAGTTGTAGGCTCCCGTGCAGGACACGGCCAGCAGGTCGCCAGCGTTGGGCGACGGCAAGGGCAAATCCCAGATCAGCATATCGCCGCTCTCGCAGCATTTGCCCGCGATCGAGACGACTTCCGAAGCCTCTTCGTTCGCCCGGTTGGCGAGCATCGCTTCGTAGACCGCGTCATACAGGGCCGGACGCGGATTGTCCGTCATGCCGCCGTCCACGGAGACGTATTTGCGCACGCCGGGAATATCCTTGATCGAACCGACCGTATACAGCGTCGTGCCGGCGTCGCCGACGATGCTGCGCCCCGGCTCGATCCAGATCTGCGGCAGCGGGTACGAGCGCTTGGTGAATTGCTCCCGCACCGCATCCGTGATCGCGCGCACGTACGTGCCGGCCGGCAGCGGCTTGTCGCCTTCCACGTACCGGATGCCGAAGCCGCCTCCGAGATTGATGACGGAGAAGACGAGACCGAGCCGGTCGCGGACGTCGGCGGCGAACGAAGCGACCTTGTCGGCGGCGAGCCGGAAGCCTTCGACCTCGAAAATTTGCGAGCCGATATGCGAGTGAACGCCCAGCACTTCGATCGAGCTCAAGCCGGCGGCTTCCTCGATCACCGCCATCGCCGCCCCGTTGCCGATATCGAAGCCGAACTTCGAATCCGTCTGTCCGGTCGAGATATATTCGTGCGTATGAGCGGACACGCCGGGCGTCAGGCGGAACAGCGCCTTCACCTTGACGCCGCGGGATTCCGCGATGGCGTTCACGAGCCGAAGCTCGGTGAAGTTGTCGATGACGAAGCAGCCGATCTTGGCGTCGATCGCCATCTCGATTTCTTCGGGCGTCTTGTTGTTGCCGTGGAAGTGAATGCGCTCCGGCGGGAATCCCGCGCGCAGCGCCGTATACAACTCGCCGTCGGAGACGACGTCGAGCGACAGTCCTTCTTCGTCCGCGATCCGGCACATCGCCATCGTGCAGAACGCCTTCGAGGCGTATGCAACCTGAAACTCGAAGCCCGATCCACGGAACGCATCGACGTATTCGCGGCAGCGGCGGCGAATCAGCTCCTCGTCGTAGACATAGAGCGGCGTGCCGAACCGCTCCGCCAACGCGAGCGTATCGCACCCCCCGATTTCGAGCCGGCCGAATTCGTTAATTCTGCTCGTTCCGTGCAGATACATGTGGTCATTTCCCCCTAGCCGACTAGCTCCAAAAACATTACTACTAAGTTATCACATCCGTCCCGAGATGACAACAATGTCAAAAGCCCGGTGTTGTTGTTCCGTGATAATGTCACGGTGTAACTGTTCTGAGATAATGTCACTATGGGACAGGAGTTTATGACATTGACCAGAGCAGAACTGAAGAAGGTACTTGTAGTGGAGAAGATTCTGGATGG
>NZ_VCQZ01000028.1 GCF_005938195.1 Paenibacillus thermoaerophilus | reverse complement strand
CGCCTCCGGCTCCTCCAGAAAATTATGTCATAGCTACATGACTTATCCATCTTTCAGGATGGTCGATGGTTGAAAATCTAAGAACGAGTGAGAAAACGCGAGAAAACATTAAATAATAGTGGGAGGAAATCACAGTGTCAACCGGCTGCATGAGTCGCTCCCCACGCGGGAGCGTGGATTGAAACTGATAACGACGCGGGTTCTACGGGTGGAGATGCCGTCGCTCCCCACGCGGGAGCGTGGATTGAAACAGATATGCGCTGATTTCTTCGAGATTGGTTGCGGCGTCGCTCCCCACGCGGGAGCGTGGATTGAAACATCCCGGGATTGGTATCGCCATGTGGCATAGTCCACGTCGCTCCCCACGCGGGAGCGTGGATTGAAACTTCGCTTCAGGGGTCGGGGCTCGTCCAGCTCCAGTCGCTCCCCACGCGGGAGCGTGGATTGAAACGGCTATGTCTCGGCAGCGTCTCCCGGATCGCCCTGTCGCTCCCCACGCGGGAGCGTGGATTGAAACGGCTATGTCTCGGCAGCGTCTCCCGGATCGCCCTGTCGCTCCCCACGCGGGAGCGTGGATTGAAACTCCGCCCGATTCTGGATGGATATAAGACCTTCTTTTCCGGTCGCTCCCCACGCGGGAGCGTGGATTGAAACAATCATCGACCGTGGAGGCATCGTCCAAGTTCGCCTGTCGCTCCCCACGCGGGAGCGTGGATTGAAACCTCAAATTGTCCATTGCCGTCGTCAACTCCCGCTTAAGTCGCTCCCCACGCGGGAGCGTGGATTGAAACGACACCATCCTTGCGATGCTGGCGCAGCTCATAAAGTCGCTCCCCACGCGGGAGCGTGGATTGAAACATCTTCAGTGCGTCATTGACCGTTTTCAGCATAATGGGTCGCTCCCCACGCGGGAGCGTGGATTGAAACGACAAGACGACGTTCCAAGTCCACCGGCTCATGTAGTCGCTCCCCACGCGGGAGCGTGGATTCGCTGTTCACTTTTTTGATACAAAATGTATCTAATATTTGCGGCTGGAATAGCAGGAATTTATCCCTTCGAACAAGAATAGTTTCCCAGAACTAGCAACCATCCCAGAATTTCATTTTGTTTTTAGGACTTTCGTTCCTTACCCCAACCTTTCTCCCTTAAATTCGACGGTTGTCATCAAAAAGGAGCGGATTGACGATTGTATTACGCGCATCGTACCGATTCCTCCGATAAGAGCGGTTGGCAAAAATTAACCGACCATTTGCAGAACGTCAGCGCGAAAACCTCCGAGTTCGCTTCTGTCTTCGGCGCGGGCAAATGGGGAGCGATTGCGGGATTGCTGCACGATGCCGGGAAATTCTCGAAGGCTTTCCAACGCCGATTGAACGGCTCCCCGGAACCGGTCGATCATGCGACGGCCGGCGCCCAATATATTGATAAAGCTTGGAATCAAGCGAAAATCGCGCGAATCCTAGCTTACATCATTGCCGGACATCACGCGGGATTGGCTGATTTCGGCTCGGATGCGTCGGATGAGCGAACGCTGTCCCGCCGCCTCTTGAAAAGCGTCGAACCTTTCAAGGAAGCCTTGGAGGAACATCTGAAGATCGGCCCTCTCTACCCTTTGCCATTGCCTATCAAACCCGGAGTCGATCCCGGATTGCAGCTCTCTTTGTTTACGCGAATGCTGTTCTCCTGCCTGATCGACGCTGACTCCATCGATACGGAGCTGTATGCCGACCGATCGCGGGCGGAACTGCGCGGGAACACCCCCTTGCTCGTCGACCTGTTTGATCGTTACCGGCATTACATGGAGAATCGCTTCGCCAATCCCGAAGGTTTCATTAACATCATCCGATCCGAACTCTTGACGGAATGTCTGTCGAAAGCGGATGCTGCTCCTGGCCTGTTCACCCTAACCTTGCCGACAGGAAGCGGGAAGACGCTGATTTCACTCGGATTCGCCTTGCGCCACGCTGTTCGCCACAACTTGCGCCGAATCGTGTACGTGATTCCCTACACCAGCATCATCGAACAGAATGCGCGAGTGTTTCGAGAGGCCGTCGGAGCGGATACCGTGCTGGAGCATCACTCCAATGTCCAGCACGAGATCGAAGAAGATCTGGAAGAGGCAGACGAGTTGTATAAATGGAAAAAAAAGCGGATGCTCGCGGAAGAAAACTGGGATTATCCGATCATTGTCACGACCAATGTGCAGTTTTTCGAATCCTTGTTCGCCAATAAACGTTCCCGTTGCAGGAAGCTGCATAATCTGGCAAATAGCGTCATTATTCTCGATGAAGCGCAAATGATGAACGGGGAATTGTTGAAGCCCAGCCTCTATGCGCTGGAGGAATTGTCCAGAAACTACGGCGCTACGATCGTGTTCAGTACCGCTACTCAGCCGAATCTGCAAGCCTTATTCCCGAAGCCCGTTAAGATTGAGGAAATAGTCGCGGACGTGCCCAAACGCTTCGAGCAATTCAAAAGAGTTCGGCTTGAATCCATGGGATTGACGAATTACGACCGGATCGCCGAGCTCATGTCCGGCGACCCTCAAGCTTTATGTATCGTGAATACCCGCAAGGCAGCCAGAGAACTGTTCGAAAAAATGCGCTTGCTGGTTGCGCCGGAAGCCTTGTTCCACCTCAGCGCCCGGATGTGCCCCAGACACCGGGAAGCGAAACTGAAGGAGATCCGCGGGCGTCTGGAACGCGATCTGCCTTGTGTCTTAATCAGCACACAGCTTATCGAATGCGGAGTCGATGTGGACTTCCCCATCGTTTACCGGGAGCTGGCGGGGCTGGACTCCATCGCCCAAGCCGCCGGACGATGCAACCGGAATGGCAATCGCCCGGTCTGTACGGTATTTGTTTTCGAAACGGACGAGACCCCGAGACAAGGCTGGTTCGGTATAACGGCAGGAGCTGCTCAAACCATCCTACGGCGTTACCCGGAAGACCCTCTTTCTCTCGCGGCGATTGGGGACTACTTCAAGGAATTATATTTCTATCAGACCCTCGCCCAAGACAAGACGGACAAGCACAACATTCTGGGGCTGCTGAACGAACAGGTTCGGGAATTTGCTTTTCCATTTGAAACGGTCGCCCAACGGTTCCAGTTAATCGAGACGGCAGCCAAACCCGTTATCGTCGAATACGACGAAGCGGCCCGAGAAGCCCTGGAAGCGCTGCGCCATGCCGATCGAATCGGGACGATCCTGAGAAAACTCCAACCTTACGTTGTCCAGTTGTACCCGCAAGAATTTGCCGCCTTCCGCCATGCCGGGGAGATCCTAGAAGTGCGTGAAAATGTGTTTGCGCTATCGTCCCCCGAACGCTGGTACGACCGTGAGATCGGCGTAAAGCCTTTTACTCAGGAGAACCACTTACAAGAAATCTATATATTCTAGTCAACTGGAGGAGGCGCCATGGCCTACGGAATCAAGCTCCACGTCTGGGGAGACAACGCATGTTTTACCCGGCCCGAGATGAAAGTCGAACGTGTCAGCTACGATGCGATGACCCCCTCTTCGGCTCGCGGCATCCTGGAGGCCATCCATTGGAAGCCGGCCATCCGCTGGGTCATTGACCGCATTCACGTCCTCAACGAGATTCGATTCGAGAACATCCGCCGGAACGAGATTGAAAATAAAATTCCCGTCTCCGCAATCAAAAACGCAATAAGCGGCAAATCCGCCTCGCTGTCGCAAGTCGTGACGGAAGAACGGCAACAACGGGCGACCTTGATGCTTAAAAATCCGGCTTATATCATCGAAGCGCATTTCGAGATGACGCAGGCGGCTGGAGCCGAAGATTCGCCCGAGAAGCACTACAACATCTTCCTCCGCCGGGCGCGGCAAGGCCAATGCTTCCACCGCCCTTATCTGGGATGCAGGGAATTTGCCGCGCAGTTCGCTTTGATCGAACCGGATTCGAAGCTCCCTCCTTCCTACTACGCAGGTTCAGGCGACATCGACTTGGGATGGATGCTGCACGATATCGACTACGGCGACAGGATGATTCCCCGCTTCTTCCGGGCCACGATGCGGGATGGAGTCATTCAAGTCCCGGTCTTTGGGGAAAGGGCGTGACATCCGCATGATTATTCAGGCGCTCCATCAGCGCTATCTGAATCTGGCCGATGATCCGACCTCGGGCATCAGCCCCAGATATTTCTGTTCCGCCAAGATCTCCTATCTCCTGGAGATTGACCGCGACGGGAATCTGGTTGGCGTCCGGGACATTCGGGACGATTCGGGAAAGAAGAAGATCCCGATTGTCGACATCGTACCGGAACAACCGAGCCGTTCCAGTGGGATAAATCCCTATTTTCTTTCCGACAAAGCAGAGTACATCATCGGCCATTATCCGGCGATGGCAGACGACAAAGACACACAAAAAAAATCCGCCGACGCGCGCAAAAAATACGAAGCTTCCAAAGCATTGGCCCAGACCGTCTTGTCGGACGTGAACGACGAAGCCGCGCAGGCCCTTCTCAAATTTTACAAGAAATGGGACCCTTCTTCCGTCCGCGATCACCCTTTGCTGCAAGACTATATGAGCGATCTGGACCGGGGAATCGATACCCAAATGGCTTTTCGGCTGGAGACGCAGCACCAGATGATTCACCAGTTGGAGACCGTCAAGCAGGCGTGGATTCGTTACCGCCAGCAGGAAGACTCCGCCTCCGAATACTCGGGGCAATGTCTGTTGACCGGGGAATACAATGTCCCGATCGCCCGAACGCATGAAAAAATCAAAGGGGTCCGGAACGCCCAATCGGCAGGCGCATCGTTAATCTCGTTTAACTTTCCATCCGCGGAATCTTACGGCAACACACAGAGCTACAATTCGCCCATCGGCAAAGACAGCATGTTCGGCTACACGACCGCGCTGAACCACCTTCTGGCATCGCCTCGCAACCGGATATGGATCGGGGATATGACGGTCGTCTTCTGGTCGGGACAAGCTGCCGCAGCCGAAGAGACGGAACCGTTTTTCGCTTCCTTTTTCGATTCAAGCTACGTTCCGCCCGAAGACTCGTCCGTCACCCGCCAGCTCCGAGATGTGCTGGAGCGCGTGCAAAAGGGGGCAAAACTCGAAGCGGAGATGGTTCCGCATACCGATACGCCATTCTATGTCCTGGGGCTATCCCCCAACAACGCCCGGCTTGCCGTCCGCTTTTTCTGGCAGGGGCATTTCGGGAACCTGATCGAGAAACTCGGCCAACATGCCGCCGATTTCGCCTTATCGGGACAAGACGAAGGCTTCGGCGATACGCCGACGGCTTATCGGATATTGGCCGAAACCATGCGGGTCGGTGCAGACGGCAAAAAGGTCGGGGACGGCCCGCCGCCCCGGCTTGGCGGCGAATTGTTCCGCTCGATCGTCGAAGGGAGAACTTATCCTTATTCGCTGTATACGCTCATCATCAATCGGGTTCGGGCGGACGGCATGATCAACCGGTTGCGCGCATCGATCCTGAAAGCGTACTTGACGCGATATGGCCGCATTCAGAATTACAACCGTTTCGAGGAGGAATTGACATTGAGTTTAAATCCGAACGCGCAGGAACCCGCGTACCGGTTAGGGCGGCTGTTCGCCGTCCTGGAGCGGGCTCAGCAAGAAGCCGCAGGAGGTCCGGGGAAGATTAACGCCACGATCAAAGACCGGTATTTCAACGCCGCCTCCTCCAATCCGGCCGCGGTTTTCCCCATACTGATCAAATTGTCTCAGCACCATATGAGCAAAGCCCGATACGGCGATTTCCGCGACCGCGAGATGCAGGAGATCCTGCAGGGCATCGAAGCTTTTCCCGCCCATCTGGACCTGCAGCGTCAAGGTCTGTTTATTCTGGGTTATTACCATCAAAAGCAATCGTATTTCGCGCAAATCAAAGCGGCCGCCGACGCCAAGCTGGAAGCCGCTGCGGCCGAAGCCGACTCTTAATCTTCAAATCCATATAGAAAGGCGAGATCCCCATGTCGATTCTGGAACAACAATTGACCGAGCAACAGCAAAACCAATCCGTCCTTGCAAAACGCGTCGAATTCTCCCTGTTCTTCGAAGTGACGAACGGCAATCCGAATGGTGACCCGGACGCGGGCAATATGCCCCGAATCGATCCGGAGACCGGATACGGCATCGTGACCGACGTCTGCCTGAAGCGCAAAGTCCGCAACTATATCGAATTGACGCGCGCCGGGCAAGAGCGTTTTCATATCTACGTCACGGAAGGCGGCGTTCTGAACGAGCAGCACCGTAAAGCTTATCGGGCTATACGCCCCAACGAGGCCGACAGCAAAGAATTAAAACCGAAAAATGCCGAAGAAGCCGCTCGTCTGACCGCCTGGATGTGCGATAACTTCTACGATATTCGAACGTTCGGCGCCGTCATGGCAACCAAGGTCAACACCGGTCAGGTGCGGGGGCCCGTTCAATTCACTTTTGCCAGAAGCATCGATCCGATCTTCTCCCAGGAGGTTACGATTACCCGCCAAGCCGTCACCCAGGAAGGCGCGGACAAGGATCGCGAGATGGGACGCAAGCATGTCATTCCGTATGCCCTGTATCGGATGGATGGCTATATCTCCGCGTATTTGGCGGAGAAAACCGGCTTCTCCGAAGAAGACTACCTCATCCTGCAGGAAGCGCTGCTGAATATGTTCGAACACGATCATTCCGCTTCCCGCGGGCAGATGGCCGTACGCAAGCTGTTCTTGTTCGAGCATTCGTCCAAGCTGGGGAACGCTCCCTCCCATCGATTGTTCGATTTAGTGAAGGTGAAGAAAAAGACGGAAGGACCGGTTCGCTCAATCCACGACTATGCGTTTATCGTCGACCATGAGCAAGTTCCGAATGAAGTTCGGTTGGTCGCCCATGAATGACCATGACTGAAAATCGTCATTTTGCCGAGGATGACTTGCTCCTGATCTCCGGAATTCAGCACTATGCTTTCTGTCCGCGACAATGGGGACTGATCCATATCGAGCAGCAATGGGCGGAAAACGTTCTTACCTTCGAGGGAAGGCAGATGCACCGACGCGCCGACGATCCTTATTTCAGCGAAACCCGAGGGGATGTGCTCGTATCTCGAGCCATGCCCCTTGTTTCGTATCGGCTCGGGTTATACGGCGTCGCCGATGTCGTGGAATTCCATGCCGTAATCGATCCCGATGAAAAGAACAAAGTCAAGCTGAAAGGCCGCAGGGGATGGTGGATTCCGTATCCGGTCGAATACAAACGCGGAAACCGCAAGCCTGACGATTGCGACGAAGTTCAACTGTGCGCGCAGGCCATGGCCCTCGAAGAGATGCTGAATGTGCGGGTTGAGGAAGGAGCGCTGTTCTACGGCGAACGGGAACGCCGGGTTCCGGTTCGTTTCGATTCCGTTCTGCGGGAACGTGTCCATCGGCTTGCCGAAGACATGCACCGGCATTTTGCCGGCGGCCGGACTGCCGAAGCCGTATATGAGCCGAAATGCACGAGATGTTCGCTAGAAGCGTTATGTCAGCCCAAATCGAATTCCCGGTCTGCCTCGCGTTATCTGCAAAATTATTTGTCGGATCTGTCGGCATCGTCCGATTAGGAGGGATTAGCGATACGCAAATTGTTGAACACGCTGTACATCACCGCCCCCGACAGCTATCTGGCCCGGGATGGCGAAAACGTTGTCGTCCGCAAAGAGGACCAGATTGCGTTTCGCATTCCCATTCATAATTTGGAGAGCATCATCATGTTCGGTTACGCCGGCGCCAGTCCTTCTTTTATGCACTTATGCATGGAGCGAGGAGTGTCGGTTTCCTTCTTGCAGGAAAATGGAAAATACCTGGGCAGCGTTGTTGGAAACGTCAAAGGCAACGTCCTCCTGCGCCGGAGACAGTATCGGATGGCCGACGGACCCGAAGCCGTTACGCTTGCCAGCCGGTTCGTATTCGCCAAAATAGCCAATTCGCGGACGGTGCTCAGGCGCGCTCTGCGGGATCACGAAGAGTCGATCATGTCCGAGAATGTCGTTCGGAGCAGCGATTTTCTAAAGCGGTATATGAGGCGCGTGCTTGCAAGCGCAACTCTCGACGATGTGCGAGGAGTCGAAGGAGATGCGGCTCGACGGTACTTCTCCTCGTTTAATGAACTCATCTTGACCGACAAAGAGCATTTTTGCATGCGCGGCCGAAATCGCCGGCCTCCGCTCGATCGTGTAAATGCCATGCTTTCCTTCCTCTACGCCCTTCTGCGTACGGATGTTCAATCCGCACTGGAAACGGTCGGACTGGACCCGGCCGTCGGATTTCTCCACCGCGACCGGCCAGGCCGCCAGAGCTTGGCGCTCGATCTGATGGAGGAATTAAGGGGCTACATGGTAGATCGGTTAGTTCTCTCGCTGATTAACCGCAAGCAGATCAACCCCAAGGATTTTCTGTTCAAGGAAAACGGGGCCGTGCTTTTGAAGCCGGATTTGAAGAAGGAACTCATCGCATCCTGGCAGAAGCGCAAACACGAGGAAATCCGCCACCCGTTCTTGAAGGAGAAAATAGCTTTGGGGCTTCTCCCCTATGCGCAGGCCTTGCTTCTTGCCCGATATATCAGAGGAGACCTTGATGATTATCCGCCATTCCTGTGGAAATAAGGGAGGCATAGGCTTATGATGGTTCTCATTACGTACGATGTGGAAACCGCTACGGCTGCCGGTAAAAGAAGGCTTCGCCAAGTTGCCAAGCACTGCCTAAACTATGGACAGCGTGTGCAGAACTCGGTTTTTGAATGCTTGGTTGATCCCGTTCAGTTCAAACAGTTAAAAGCCACACTTGAAAAAACAATCGATCCCAGCAAAGACAGCCTCCGCTACTATATGTTGGGCAGCAATTGGAAAAATCGTGTGGAGCATGTCGGCGCTAAAGAAACTTATGACCCGGAAGGACTGCTGTTTATCGAGTAAGATGCGCGAACCCCAAGCTCACATGATTTCCCTGGGAGGTTCGCACCTCAAGCAGGACAAGGCTTGGCGGGTTTTTCCGACTGAAAAATCACGTTCAAGCCCCCCTTCCGAAACCAGGTTCGCGAAAATAACCTTCAGAACCCTTGCGTAGCAAGGCTTCTCGCATCATGCAGTCGCTCCCCACGCGGGAGCGTGGATTGAAACTCCGTCAGCTTCCCGAATCTCCAGCGTCACTGGCAGTCGCTCCCCACGCGGGAGCGTGGATTGAAACCAAACATATCAAAGTCATCGTAGAAGGTTGCTTCGCGTCGCTCCCCACGCGGGAGCGTGGATTGAAACATATTGCGTTTAGAATATCGCAGATTTCCTGATGAGTCGCTCCCCACGCGGGAGCGTGGATTGAAACGTTAATAATCGCTGTGTACCGTCTTCTTGCGGCTCCGTCGCTCCCCACGCGGGAGCGTGGATTGAAACCGCTTTCTGCTTTTCGCAGCGTCTAACGCCATTGCCAAGTCGCTCCCCACGCGGGAGCGTGGATTGAAACTTATGGAGATTGAAGTAAACTTCGACGCTCTGACCGTCGCTCCCCACGCGGGAGCGTGGATTGAAACGCCTCGAAATCCATGTAATAAATCGGATCGACGAGTCGCTCCCCACGCGGGAGCGTGGATTGAAACGAAGACGTCAGGCGCCTTTTTGAAGACGTTAGAGGTCGCTCCCCACGCGGGAGCGTGGATTGAAACCCCGTTATGCGGCGGCGTTTCCCATGCTATGCGCGCGTCGCTCCCCACGCGGGAGCGTGGATTGAAACTTTATTTCGCCTATGAATACTTCGGCGAAGACTTGTCGCTCCCCACGCGGGAGCGTGGATTGAAACCGTGTCGATCCGTGGACATGTACATGATTTGGGCCAGTCGCTCCCCACGCGGGAGCGTGGATTGAAACTGCGTTATTATGAGTTCGATATCTTTGGCGAGTTGGATTAGTCGCTCCCCACGCGGGAGCGTGGATTGAAACTCGTACAGTCCGTATGTCGCCACGCTGCCCGGGTGTCGCTCCCCACGCGGGAGCGTGGATTGAAACTGTTCTATGGTAAAGATAGTAAAGAATGGTTATTCTGGTCGCTCCCCACGCGGGAGCGTGGATTGAAACATTCCACCCCATCAACATGGACTGGTTTTACCAGAGTCGCTCCCCACGCGGGAGCGTGGATTGAAACATGCAAACACCCCATTCACATAGTATGCTTGTTTGTCGTCGCTCCCCACGCGGGAGCGTGGATTGAAACCCCGTTATGCGGCGGCGTTTCCCATGCTATGCGCGCGTCGCTCCCCACGCGGGAGCGTGGATTGAAACCATATTCGCCAACGCCGCCCGCGCCGCTTCTGCACGTCGCTCCCCACGCGGGAGCGTGGATTGAAACACGAACAACGTTGCCGGTCGTGTCGCAAAATTTTTCGTCGCTCCCCACGCGGGAGCGTGGATTGAAACAACGGCACTAAAAAAGAATATGTCATTGTGCACAGTCGCTCCCCACGCGGGAGCGTGGATTGAAACTCCGTACAGATCATTCTTGTAGAAGAACCGCCGGAGGGTCGCTCCCCACGCGGGAGCGTGGATTGAAACAATAGCGGCGTTTGCCAATCCGACAATAGAAGCAGGGTCGCTCCCCACGCGGGAGCGTGGATTGAAACATCAAGCTGTTCATTGGAAGCGTACCATGCAAGGTGTCGCTCCCCACGCGGGAGCGTGGATTGAAACTTAGCTTTAGCGGACTTGGTGCAAGACAACGAAAAGTCGCTCCCCACGCGGGAGCGTGGATTGAAACGTTGCAAAAAATACTCGGGCACACTTCGCTCGAAGTCGCTCCCCACGCGGGAGCGTGGATTGAAACTGCGTTAAAAAGGATATTGCGTTTAATTGCGTCGAGTCGCTCCCCACGCGGGAGCGTGGATTGAAACTTTCGCCTTGCGCGCTTGGTATTCGATGTTGTCCGTCGCTCCCCACGCGGGAGCGTGGATTGAAACTGTGGCTCCGTCTAGTTTGAGCTTATCCGCCGCGTCGCTCCCCACGCGGGAGCGTGGATTGAAACACGATGGCAAGATAGATTTCTGTCAGACGGGCATCGTCGCTCCCCACGCGGGAGCGTGGATTGAAACCGATTGGAGCCGCGCCCGCTTCTTGTCCTCTTGGCGTCGCTCCCCACGCGGGAGCGTGGATTGAAACGACAAATCTTGCTGCCGTATCCATACGAAATACCGTCGCTCCCCACGCGGGAGCGTGGATTGAAACTATATCGTCATAGGTATAATCTTGACAAGAGGAAAACGCGTCGCTCCCCACGCGGGAGCGTGGATTGAAACAATTGTAAACCGCATGTACCTGACGTTCCTACGCTTTTGTCGCTCCCCACGCGGGAGCGTGGATTGAAACATTCATAGTCAAATATTGTCAACTGTTTACCTTTGAAAAGTCGCTCCCCACGCGGGAGCGTGGATTGAAACACGCCCTTGCGCTCAACTGCTAGATACGCCGTCCGCAGTCGCTCCCCACGCGGGAGCGTGGATTGAAACATGGGTATTGACTTTGCGTTAGGTAAAACGCGCGGCGACGTCGCTCCCCACGCGGGAGCGTGGATTGAAACCACTAGGTAAGCTATTGCCATAGTCTCATCATGTACGGGTCGCTCCCCACGCGGGAGCGTGGATTGAAACTCAAGTACGCCGCGCCGTATAATCGAATCATTACGCCGTCGCTCCCCACGCGGGAGCGTGGATTGAAACTTGCGTAATCCCATTCCTGTCGATAATTCGCCAGTCGCTCCCCACGCGGGAGCGTGGATTGAAACCGTTTGCATCCACCTTTTTCAGCAGAGCATAGTTGAGTCGCTCCCCACGCGGGAGCGTGGATTGAAACGATTTTGGCCTCGTTGTCGTCGAGGTCCTTTACGTCGCTCCCCACGCGGGAGCGTGGATTGAAACTTCTCGGTGCTGGAAGTATAAAACCGGCAATCTTTGGGTCGCTCCCCACGCGGGAGCGTGGATTGAAACCTTGGTGAGCCCTTGTGCCAAACGAGCGACGTAAGTCGCTCCCCACGCGGGAGCGTGGATTGAAACGCCATCCTCGTTGATGATGTTCAGCTTGACCTTTAGTCGCTCCCCACGCGGGAGCGTGGATTGAAACGTCTGTGGCTTATGATGTCCTGGGCATAGATGCGGATGAGTCGCTCCCCACGCGGGAGCGTGGATTGAAACACCTCCTCATGCGATTTTCTTGAGCCGTTGCCGCTCATGTCGCTCCCCACGCGGGAGCGTGGATTGAAACAATCGTCCGCGTCTCGTCGTCATATCCGACCTCAGTCGCTCCCCACGCGGGAGCGTGGATTGAAACGATTTGCGGGTAGCCTCGCGCGTCCATCTGCACGTCGCTCCCCACGCGGGAGCGTGGATTGAAACAACATCGTCTTTGTAACCTTTTGGTAAGGCCCACTGTCGCTCCCCACGCGGGAGCGTGGATTGAAACCGATCGAGGAGCTTGTCAACCACAGGCTCACGTATAAGGGTCGCTCCCCACGCGGGAGCGTGGATTGAAACCGGTCAGTGTTTTCGGACGTGTATACTTTTAGCACTCGGTCGCTCCCCACGCGGGAGCGTGGATTGAAACTTCAGCTTTTACGGCATCGGCTTGAGCTTTTAACGAGTCGCTCCCCACGCGGGAGCGTGGATTGAAACCTGCCGGACTTGCGGGCCGCAAGCGATAAAATGGTCGCTCCCCACGCGGGAGCGTGGATTGAAACTCCCGGAACTTGACCGCAAGGCCACGCAGAAGGCCGTGGTCGCTCCCCACGCGGGAGCGTGGATTGAAACTGCGCCTCGATCCACGCGTTTACCTTGTGAGCGTTAATGTCGCTCCCCACGCGGGAGCGTGGATTGAAACATCTTTCTTGGCATTGCCCTTGCCTGTCGCGAAGTCGCTCCCCACGCGGGAGCGTGGATTGAAACGGCACGAACATTGACGTTACACATACCCATACCGACGTCGCTCCCCACGCGGGAACGTGGATTGAAACGACTGAATCTAGTTTTACGGAGTCAAATTTCACCAGTCGCTCCCCACGCGGGAGCGTGGATTGAAACACACCTCCACCAAATTTCCGAACTCATCAAACCTGTCGCTCCCCACGCGGGAGCGTGGATTGAAACGGGCTGCTTGGGACTTGTACCTAAAATCAAAAGATTGTCGCTCCCCACGCGGGAGCGTGGATTGAAACTTGCGTGATGGATGGCGAGCTTATGCTAGACAAAGTCGCTCCCCACGCGGGAGCGTGGATTGAAACATCTGCTTGCCCTCCGCGTCTCGCCGCCGCGCGCTGGTCGCTCCCCACGAAAAAAGAGCAGCAGCCAACTTCTTTTGGCTGCTGCTCTCCACCTTACCACTTACCCCAGATGCTCCCGAACCGCCGCTTCCAGCTCCGCCAGAGGACGAACCCCGACCAGCGTGTTTACTTCGACGCCATCTTTGAACAGTTTGAGCGTCGGAATGCTCATCACGCCGAAGCGTCCGGCCGTCTCGGGGTTTTCATCCACGTTGATCTTCGCGATCGTCGCGGCATCTCCGAGCTTCTCGCTCAGTTCATCCAGAATCGGCGAGATCATTCGACACGGACCGCACCAAGGTGCCCAGAAATCGACCAGTACAACGCCCTCTTTTATGGTTTGTTGAAACTCCGCATCTGTCGTATGAATAACTGCCATCTGTATCGTCTCCTTTTTGTTCTGAATTATTCCTGGATGCGATGAAGTGCCGATGGGCGGGTGCGGGACGGGGCCCCTGCCGACCGATCGGCGGCAGCCGACGGCAGAGCCGCAAGCCGAGCGCTCAATTCTTCAAACCATTCCCGATCGCGCGTCGCCAACGCCAGATCGATCAGGCTTCTCAGTTCTTCGGCGGCGGAAGGAGCCGTGTCCGGCATCCGTTTGACCTTGGCCGATTGCGCCTCCACCGATGTTCCGACGGCGTCCTCGCGGTCGCTCTGCGTGACGCGGATTTTCACGATGCCGTTATCGTTCACCGATTCGACGAATCCGATCAGTTTCTCATCCTGCGTCGATGTGCCGCTGACCCAATCGCCTTCTCTGATCCGTACGATTGCACCCATTCCCCTTCACCCTCTCCGTTTGATTTTGCGGATCTTCCTAATCTGTCACTAAAAATGTGATAGTTAGGACAGACCAAGACATCGTTACGACTTTTGCTGCAATTGCCTTACTCGCTCCAACACGCCGCTGATCGTCGTTCCCTGCAGATGGACCAGCAGCTGCTGCTCCGCTTCGCAGAAAATTTGATCCATCACCTCCGCCATATGGCAGGCGACCATGCAATCTTCGTCCACCTTGCCCGAACACCATCCCGGCTTGATGGACCCGATGGCCGTGGCGGCGTATATCTCGGCAAGCGATACCTTGTCGGGATCGCAACTGAGCATAAATCCGCCTCCGATGCCTTCCTTCGCGGCGACAAAGCCGCGCTTCTTCAGACAGCTCATCACCTTGCGCAGACGCGATGGATGGGTGTTCACGTTGCGGGCGATCACGTCGCTGGTCGCCATACGATCCGGTCGGTATGCGAGGTAAACCAAGCTGTGCACCGCAATCGTAAATTCGCTATTCACCCGGCAATCCCCCTCTCCATCGGCTTACTGTTATTATAACGATCACAGTTTGAGCTGTCAATCCGCGTCTGACCCTATCCTATTGACACCCCAAAAACGGTTATGGTATACCAAAGTTGATGATTAGCACTCTGCCTTAGTGAGTGCCAACATTCTCTTCATGCCGCTGAAAGCCAGGATTCGATATCGAAAGGAGCTCTCGACGTGGCTAAAAAACAATTTAAAGCTGAATCCAAGCGTCTGCTGGACTTGATGATCAACTCGATCTACACCCAGAAGGAGATCTTCCTCCGGGAACTGATCTCGAACGCCAGCGACGCCATCGACAAAATCTATTACAAAGCGTTGACCGACGATCGTCTGACGTTCAACAAAGACGATTACTACATTAAAATTATACCCGATAAAACCAACCGCACCTTAACCATCTCCGATACGGGCATCGGGATGACAGAGGAGGAGCTGGAGAACCATCTGGGCATCATCGCCAAGAGCGGCTCCCTCGCGTTCAAGCAGGAGAACGAAGCCCGCGACGGACATAACATCATCGGGCAATTCGGTGTCGGCTTTTATTCCGCCTTCATGGTCGCCGACGTCGTAACGGTAATGACGAAGGCGCTCGGCAGCGATCAGGCCTACAAATGGGAATCGGCAGGCTCCGACGGTTATACCATTACGCCATGCGAGAAAGCGACCGTGGGCACCGACATCATCCTGAAGATCAAAGGCAACACCGAGGACGAACGGTACGACGAGTACCTCGAAGAATACCGGCTGCGTTCGATCGTCAAGAAATACTCCGATTTCATCCGCTACCCGATCAAGATGGACGTCAAGCGGACAAAGCTCAAAGAAGGCACCGACAACGAATACGAGGAAGTCGTCGAAGAACAAATCCTCAACAGCATGGTGCCGATCTGGCGCAAAAATAAAAACGAGCTGACCGATCAGGACTACGAGAACTTCTACATCGAGAAGCGGTACGGCTTCGACAAGCCGCTCAAGCACATCCATATCAGCGCAGAAGGAAATATCGTCTACCGCGCCATCTTGTACATCCCGGAGAAGACTCCCTTCGATTACTATACCAAGGAATACGAGAAAGGCCTGGAGCTCTACTCCAACGGCGTCCTGATCATGGACAAGTGCGCCGACCTCCTTCCGGATTATTTCAGCTTTGTCAAAGGGATGGTCGATTCCGAGGATTTGTCGCTCAACATCTCCAGGGAAATGCTGCAGCATGACCGTCAGCTCAAGCTGATTGCCAAAAACATCAACAGCAAAATCAAAAGCCAACTGCAAAGCATGCTGAAGGACGAACGTGACAAATACGAGACGTTCTACAAGGCGTTCGGCCGCCAATTGAAGTACGGCGTCTACAGCGACTACGGGGCGAACAAAGAAACGCTGCAGGACCTGCTGATGTTCTACTCCTCCAAGGAGAAAAAGCTGGTGACGCTGGACGAATACGTCTCCAGAATGCCCGAGGGTCAAAAGTATATTTATTACGCGACCGGGGAATCCATCGAACGGATCGACAAGCTCCCGCAGACCGAGCTCGTCGCCGACAAAGGCTACGAAATTCTGTATTTCACCGACGATATCGACGAATTCGCGATCAAGATGCTCATGAAATATAAAGATAAGGAATTCAAATCGGTATCGAGCGGCGATCTCGGCATCGAAGCGGACGACAAGGAGAAAGAATCCGATGCGAATGAGTCCGAGCATAAGGACTTGTTCGAGTCGATGAAAACCATCCTGGCGGACAAAGTCACCTCGGTCAAAGCGTCGAAGCGGCTGAAATCCCATCCTGTCTGCTTGTCGACCGAAGGCGAAGTCACGATCGAGATGGAGAAAGTGCTCAAAGCGATGCCCGGCGCTCCGGACGTCAAAGCCTCCAAGGTGCTGGAAATCAACGTGAACCATCCGGTGTTCCAATCCTTGAAAAAGGCTTACGAGAACGACAAGGAAAAGCTGGCGCTTTACACGAACCTGCTGTACAGCCAAGCGATGCTGATCGAAGGGCTGCCGCTGGAAGACCCGGTTCAGTTCACCAACGACGTCTGCAAGATGATGGTGTGACGACTCGGACGCATCCATCAAAGTAAAGAAGAAACCCGTTCCGGCTTCACGGAACGGGTTCTGTTTTTGAGCGGCCACACTCGGTCGATAGCTATCCCGCTCCGGATGGTTTTAATCGATGCGGATGGTATATTCCTGATTGACGGAGATCGGATCGCGGACGCGCTGCAAGGCGATCGTAACCCGCTCTTGATCCGGAGCTGGAATGTATAGATCCAGGCTGGACGAATCGTCCCGGCTGCTTTCGGCTCTCTCCCATCCGTCTATCCCCAACTGCTCGCGCAGAGCGTCTGCCCTTTTGCCCAGCTCCTTCTTCATCGCCAGTTGGTCGTAATAGTCCGGGATATAAAACCGGACGCCTTCCAAAATCTGTTGACCGGGGTATTCCTTTTGGATTTTCAGATGAATATACCCGTCTTTGAACTCCGCCCCCTCGATTACGATCCGTTTATTTTTAAATGGAACGACTTTCGGGAACGTCTCCCCCTTGGATAGTTCGAAGCTGCCGCTCGGATTCCTCTCCGTAACCCGGACCGTCCCGATGTGAAGCTGCAACGATTCGACTCCGCGCTCGAAGAAGACCGACGATGAGAACGGCAACTGGATTTGGCCGTCCTTCAAGAGGAGTATGGGGCCGGACGGATCATACCGGTATACGTTCCCTTTCTCATCCTTCAAATACGGAGCCGTCCCTTCTTCCCGCGGGAACTCCAGCTCCCATCCTTCTTTTCCGTAGAGGACGGCATTCATCGTCGTCGGCTGAATCGTCAGCTTGTTCAGCGTCAACGAAGTCCAATCCGGATCCGGCACGCCAAGCGGGAGAGCTTGACGGGGTTCGTACACCCGATTATGAAGCAATTTATCGGGGTCTACCGGAACCGAGATCGTACCCAAGCTCATACGGTCCACCCGCCTCGCTTCGGGATGGGCCGTTACCTTCGTCACATCGAACACCAGCTCTTTTTCCCGTGCCATGAACTCGCGGACGGCGTGTTCCTCCAACTGAAATTTATAGGAAACCTGCAGCACGGGCGCTTGCTCGCCATCCGTCGTTGCCGTGAGCGACGATCCGGTGTTGGACCCGCCCCCCTGGATATTCGCCGGAACGACGTTGATATGAACATGGCTGCGGGCATCGGTCAGATCGTATTCGTCTGAACGGATGAAAGCTTTGTACAGCAATTCCTCGTCCGTCAGATAGACGTCGCCAATCGTGACGGTCGTCCCGCCGAATTGAGCGCTTCTCGCTTCGATCGGGACATAGCCGTTCCGAATCGCCGCCTGAACCCCGTCCCGTTCCCTCAGCCCCGAGAGCCAATCGACGGCCACGGAAAAACCGGGAATCTCTTTCATATAAGCGGCGAAAGCGGGGGACATGGACACGCCGGCGGACCATGCGCCCGCCAAGATGGCCAGAGCCGCGGCGGACTTGGACGCGAACGAGAGAAACTTATACCGGACTCGCCTGTTTTCCCGCTTGTTCGCCGGCGCGGCTCCCTCCCCGTCGCACAGATTGGGCACTTCCCGGGCAAACCGATACAACGAAACCGGAACGGCAGCCTTGGACAAAGATTCCTGCAGCTCTCGCTTAAACTCCAACTCGTTCATCTTATCGGAACCACCTTCGACTTTAATTCCGGAAACGACATCATTTTCCCGAGATGGATTCTCGCCCGATAGAGGCGGGTCTTCACCGTGCCCTCGCTCACGTTAAGCGTCTGGGCGATCTCCTCGATCTTCATCTCTTGAAAATAATACAGAACGACAACCGTCCGCTGCTGTATATCCAGCGACATAACCGCCTGCAAAATTTCGCCGGATTGCTCCTTCCTCAACAGCAAGTCGACCGGAGACGCGGCATTGTCCCCGACGACCACGGAATCGATGTCCAAGCCGATGAAACGGCTTTCCTGCCTCGCGAGATCCAGCGCCCGATTGGCGATCACCCGGCTGAACCAGCCGCGAAACCGGCGAATTTCCTTGCCCGACCGTATGGTTTGATACGCTTCGATAAGCGCGTTCTGCACAGCTTCCTCCGCCAGATGCGGGGATCGCAAAATCGCCAGCGCGGTATGATAAGCCCGGGCGATTAACGGGTCCACCAGTTCGGCGAAAGCTTCCTTGCGTCCTCTGCGAATGTCCTCCATGATACGAAGTTCGTTTTCAGATTCCATCCAACACCGTCTCTCCTATCTGTTCGACTGCTATATAGGCGTATTCAACCGGCTTTTGGTTCCCTCCGGACGGCGTTTCTTCAAAAATATTTTCCTAAATGATACCATAACGCTTCGGCACTCATATACGGCTCCCCGGCATTGATCCTGCGCACGAACCGGCTCCCGCGGTTGTTCATGCCCTCTTCGATCGTAAAATACATCTCGATTCCGAGCCGATCGCCCTCCTCCACAACCTCCTTCCGATTCGCGCCGTATGGGAAAGCCAGCAGCTTCCGCTGGGGGCCCAACTCCTGGTGCAGCCGCTTCTCCATAAACGCCAGATCGGTCGAGATCCGGCGCCGGTATTCGGTCTCGGTCTCCTGTCTCCGCTTCTGCTCCAGATAGAACCGGGAGGTCAGAGCCGGGCCTTCCCGGCCCTCGGAATCCGTGCGAACGTAACGGTGCATGTCGTAAGTGTGGCTGAATATGCCCATCCCGCTCGATTTTAACTCCCGCATCTGCTCCCAGGTTAAGTGGGGCTCGGCGTCGGGATTAAACAGATCGGAAGAAACGCCCACGATAAAATTGCTCGCTGTCGCGCCAAATTCCCGCAATACGGGGAAAGCCGTGCGGTAAAAGGATTCGTAGCCGTCATCGAACGTGAGAACGACGGCGTTGGCCGGAAGCTTCTTTCCTTCCAGCATGAAGCCGAGAAAATCGTCCATCGTCACGATCCGGAATCCCTTATCCTTCAGCATCTTCAGATGCTCTCGAAATTGTTCGACGGTCACGGTGGAATCGTTCGGCTGCCCCGGCTTGAAGCTTTCCGCCACGTCGTGGTACAGCAGCACGACAGCTTGATCCTGATAATAAACGGGAGAGGACGGCTCCTCTGCTGCCGCAGCCGCCAACGTTAGAGCGAACATCCATATTCCGATGAAGACGAAAAATCGCTTTCTCACCACAACTCCCTCTTGTCTGCAAGGATACGCGCGTTCTCCCTATAGGCGAAACGAATCCCGAAAAGGTCACAGACGATCGCAATCGGAGCCGGCGGCTGCACGCTGCAGATCGGCATCCGTGCGAACCAATCTCATATTCTCAGCCTCCTCGAAAAAGAAAAACACCGCTAGTTACGCAGATTTCCTGCAACTAGCGGTGCTTCCGATGTGAATGACGCTATTTCTTCTTGTTCGACAATTGATTCCTTTTTTCCGATCAGCTATTGCTCCCGCCGCCGCACGATTCGCGGACGACTAGCTCCGGTTCGACGACGAACGCGCTCATGTTGGACTGGTTGTTGATCAGATCATACAGCATAAGCGCGGACAGCTTGCCGATTTTTTCTTTGTTTTGTCGGATCGTGCTGAGCGTCGGGGTCGTGTATTTGCACGTCTCGATATCGTCGCAGCCGATGATGGCGACATCCTCGGGGATGCGCAGCTTATGCTCCTTCAGCGCGCGCATCGCGCCGACGGCGAGCAGATCGGAGGCGGCGAACACGGCGCGCGGCAATGCCGGCTGGCTCAACATCCGCTTCATCGCCGCATACCCGCTGGACTCGAAAAACGTCTCCTCCTTCACGAACCACGATTCGTTGATCGGCAAGCCGAAGCTTTCGATGGCGTCACGATACCCCGTTTCCCGAATGGTCGAGATCTCCGAACGGCTGCCGATAAAACCGAGATCCCGATATCCGAGCAGATAAAAATGCTCCACAACCTTGGAAGCCATCTTGTAGTTGTCGGACATGATATAGCCGGAGCTCTTCCCGTGCAGCTTGATATCGACCCCGATGCACGGAATCGGACTCTGGTCGAGTTCGTCGATGGACGACTCCACCTCGTCGCCGGAGATGATGATGCAGCCGTCCACCTGGAAATGCAAGCATCTCGCCAGATAGTCGCCGTGCGGGTGGAATTTTTCGTTGGAGAAAAACAGCAGATCGTATCCGAGCAGCCCCATCTGCTTCTTAAACGAATTGAGCACTTCGACAAAGAACGGGTGCGTGAAGTCGACGTTCAGCTTGCCGGCGAATACGACGCCGATCAAGTTCGATTTGTTGGTCGCCAGCGTCTTGGCCGAATTGGACGGGATATAACCTGTCTGCTTCATGATTTCGAGTACGCGTGCCTTCGTTTCCTCGGAGACGTCATTGTAATTGTTGATAATCTTCGAAACGGTTGAAACGGAGACGCCCGCCATCTGCGCGATCGTCTTGATGTTGACTTTCATGACAGGTTTCCTCCTCTCCGAGCGGCCGCCCGAGACTTTTCCGAAAACACTTTCGAAACTCATTGTATAGAAAACCATTAGACAAGTCAACGACCCGCCCCTGCCAACCCCCAATTTTACGGACTTTTTCGTAAGAACCGGCCACTGTGCATTTTTTCAAATTTCCATCTTTACAAAATACTGCCCATCGATAATAATAAAGACATCGAAACCGCTTTCGGAAACTTCGGCTTACTCTCGAAATTGGATTTCGGAACCATCAAACCATTAGCAGGGGGTATCTTTATGTTCAAGAAGTGGCCAGCGATGATGTTGGTCGGCACGATGGCCGTCGCCGTTGCCGCATGCACGAACGGCGACGACGGCAAGACGGACGCGGACACGGCGGCTTCCCCGGCCTCCACGGCCAAGACCGGTGACAAAAAGGTCATCAAAATGCTGCACTGGAAGCAGCCGAACATCAATGACGCCATCAAAGAAATCAACAAGAAGTTCGAGGAGAAATACCCCGAATACACGGTGGAGTACACGACGACGGGGCCCGACGACGAGTACAAGCAAGCGCAGCGCGCCCGAATCACGGCCGGCGACGTGGACATCTTCCCGGACCTCTCCGGCATGCGGTTGTCCCCGCAGGACTGGACGCCGGGCGCGAAAGTGCCGGATTGGCAGCAATGGATCGACAACGGGCTGATCGCCGACCTGTCGGACCAGCCATTCGTCAAAAACTATAACGCCGAGGACATCAAACAAGCCGGCACTTACAAGGGCAAAGTCTACGCGATCCCGACTTCGAAAGTGGCGATGTCCGGCCTCTTCTACAATAAAGAAATTTTCGCTAAATACAACCTGCAGGTTCCGAAAACATGGACGGAGTTTATCCATGTCGCCGAAACATTGAAGAAAAACGGCGTAACCCCGATCGCGATGGCCGGCAAGGACGTCTGGCCGCTCAAGCTGCCGGTATTTTCGCTGCAAGCGCAAATTCTCGGGGACGGCAACCAGCAGAAGTGGATCGAGGGCGTATGGAAGGGAACGTCGAAGTATAACGACGCCCAGGCGCTCGAAGTGCTTGAGAAGATGAAGACGATCCAGGACAACTATACGATCGAAGGCTTCCTGGGCATCGACTACGGCACGCTGCCTTCGTACTTCGCAACCGGCAAAGTCGCAATGATGCCGAACGGCATCTGGGAAGCCCCGACCGTAGCGAAGGCGAATCCGAATCTGAAATTCGGGTACTTCCCCCTGCCGGGTACGGATGACCCCTCCAAGAACAACTATCTGGTCGGCAAATACGACATGACCTGGTACGTGACGACCAACGGCAAAAACAAGGAAGGCGCGCTCAAGTGGCTCGAATTTTTCTCGCAGCCGGACATCTACACCGGGTTCGTCAAAGCGGCCGGCTTCCTGCCGACGCAGCCGAACGTCAAGACGTCCAGCGAATTCCTGGATCAGGAAGTCATGCCTTATATGGACGGCTTCCAGCTTGCGTACGAAATTCTGATGATCAACCGCGCCAACATCGGCGAGCATCTGGCGGCCGAAGGCGTGCATACGGAATTCATCGCGCCGGGCGGCAAGTACAAGACAGCCAAGGAATTGGCCGACATTCAGCAAAAAGAATGGGAAGCGGCTGCGCCGAAGTAATGGCGCGACACAACGGAACGGAAGGCGGGTCGGGGCCCTTGCGGGGGCCCCTGTCGCGCTATGGGAGAGGTGCTGCGCATGTATCCGTTCGGCAAGGGAATCCGGCGGCTGACGCCTTATCTGCTGCTGCTGATTCCGTTTATTCTGTACCTTGTCTATTATGTCGGCCCGTCGGCGATGACCGTCCTCTATTCGTTCACCGACGTGACGAATGTGCCGGGCAGCGATTTTCGCTTCGTCGGCTTGGACAATTACCGGGAGCTGTTCACGTCGGGGAATTCGGCCGAGCGGTGGGATTCGATCCTGCGCACCGTATATTTCATGGCGGTCGTGACGATCGTCCAGAACGGGGTCGCTCTATTGGTCGCCATCCTGATCAACCAGAAGCTTAAAGGCGATTATTTTTACCGCGCCGTGTTCTTCCTCCCCGTCGTGCTGGGCGTCGCGGTCGTCGCTTTGCTCTGGTCGTTCATGTTCGATCCGGTTAACGGCCCCGTTAACAAGCTGTATCGTGTGTTCGGGTACTCGGATACGTTTTTCGGCAGCTTCGACCATGCGTTCGAATACATTATATTCGTCCAGATCTGGATGTATATGGGGTATTCGATGCTGATCTTCCTCGCCGGGCTTCAATCCGTGCCCAAGGATTTGTATGAAGCCGGCTACATCGACGGCACGAGCCGCTGGCAGTCGTTCCGCCATATCACGTTCCCGCTGATTGCGCCGGCCTTCACCGTCAACATCCTGCTCTCGATCATCGGGGCCATGCAGACATTCGACATTATCGTCGCGACGACGGACGGACGGTTCAATACCCGCACGATGGCCTATGACGTGTACAAGGAGACTTTCCGCGGCACGCTGGAGATGGGGTTGCCCTCCGCCTTGTCGGTGATTCAATTTTTGTTCATCCTGGTGTTTGTCATTATCGTCGTAGGCCGGTTGCGCCGGAGAGAGGTGGAGTTCTGATGCGGGCCTCCAGACTGGTATCGGGCGTGTCTTACCTGATCGTCCTGCTGCTGATCGCCATCTATCTCGTGCCGCTTCTGCTCGTCTTGAATGTTTCCTTCAAATCGTTCGAGGAATTTCTCATGAACCCGCTCGGTTTGGTCGATACCGTCAAATGGTCGAACTTTACCCAGGCGTGGACGGAAGGGAAATTCTCGAATTATTTCCTGAACAGCTTGCTCTATACGGGCGTATCGACGCTGCTGACGGTTATCCTCTCTTTGTTCGCCGCCTTCCCGATCGCGCGCGGGTATGTGAAATGGGGCAGCCTCATCTACGTGTTTTTTCTGATGTCGCAATTTTTGCCCAATCCGCTTGTCGCGCAGTTCAAGCTCATGCTGTTCCTGCGGGAAGAGCTGCCGCTGATCGGTTACGATACGAAGCTCGGGTACATCCTGCTCCGTACGACGGGTACGGGAATCGTCTTTATGATGTTCGTCGGTTATGTCAAAACCATCAGCCGCGAGCTGGACGAAGCCGCCGGCATGGATGGCGCCGGGTATACGCGCTACTTGTTCCAGATCGTGCTGCCGCTCATGAAGCCGGTCATCGCGACGGGCATCATCTTGACCGCCATCGGCACATGGAATGACTTTGTCGGCCCGATCATGTATTTGTCGTCGCCGGACAATTGGCCCATCACCGCCGGACTGAAGGAGTTCCGGGGGCAATACGGCAACAACTGGCCGCTGCTCGCCTGCGGCATCCTGATCGTGTCCGCCCCGCTGATCCTGCTGTACGCCTTTATTCAGAAATACATCGTCGACGGAGCGTTGGCCGGAGCTGTCAAAGCCTGACGGGCGCAAACGCCGCGTTTGCGATCGGCTGATCCTGAACAAAAAAGCAGCAACCGCCCGGTTGCTGCTTCTTGCGTTTATGGAGACGATCGAGTCTCAATGACTCAGGAAAACCAGTTGAATGAAAAACAAAACGGCAAACATATAGAAGACCGGATGAACCTCCCGCCATTTCCCCCGAATCGCCTTCAAGATCGGATAGACGATGAAGCCGACGCCGATCCCCGTCGCGATGCTATAGGTCAACGGCATAAGCACAATGATGAGGAAGGCGGGAAAAACCACCTCGAAATCGTGCCACTCGATCTTCCGGACCACGCTGATCATCAGGAATCCGACGATGATTAACGAAGGCGCCGTAATGGCCGGGATCGAGGCCAGCACCGAAACGATCGGCGAGAAGAACAACGTAAGCGCCAGCAGCAGACTGACCGTTACGGCCGTCAAGCCGGTTCTGCCGCCAGCCGCGACGCCCGCGCTGGATTCGATATATGCCGATGTCGGGCTTGTTCCGAGAACCGCGCCCGTCGTCGTCCCGACGGCATCGGCCAGCAGCGCGCCCCGCGATCGGGGGAACTTGCCGTCCTTCAGCAGTCCGGCTTGTTCGGCAACCCCCAGCATCGTTCCCGTCGTGTCGAACAGCGTAATCAGCAGGAAAGTGAAGATAACCGCGTACAGCCCGTTCGAGAACACGCCTCCGATGTCCATATGCAAGGCGGTCGCCGAAAGTCCGCTCGGCAGCGACACGAACTGCTTCGGCCGTTCAAGCAAGCCCATGAACCACGCGATAACAGCCGTAATCAGCATCCCGACGAATAAATAACCTTTGACCCGATAGGCCATGAGAACAAGCGTAATAATAAGCCCGATGATGGTCAGGAGCGTCATCGGCTCCGTCAATTTTCCCATCGTAATCAAGGTGGCCGGAGAATCGACGACGATCTTGGCGTTCTGCAGGCCGATGAAGGTGATAAACAAGCCGATCCCCGCCGTAATGGCATGCTTCAGGCTGGCAGGAATCGCGTCCAGCAGCATATAGCGGAACGAAGTCAACGACAATAAAACAAACAGAACCCCCGCCACGAAGACCGCCCCAAGTGCCGTCTGCCAAGTGACACCGCCGCCGCCCACGACGCTGAACGCGAAATATGCGTTGAGCCCCATGCCGGGAGCGATGACGATCGGGTAGTTGGCGGCCAACCCCATAATCAGCGTGCCGACTATGCTGGCTAACACCGTGGCGACAAAAACGCCGTGGAAATCCATCCCCGCTTCGCCGAGAATGCCGGGATTCACGATTACGATGTATACCATCGTAAAAAACGTCGTGACGCCGGCCATAACCTCCGTTGCCGCCGAGGTGCCCCGTTCGCTCAATTTGAACCATCTTTCGATCATGTCCGTTGCCTCCGCAATAAATAATAAAAACCTAACCCGTATACAGGATGCGTTGAAAGAAACGCATCCTATACTCGTAGTTAGGATTCTTTGGCTCCTTGTAGAGACCCTCAAACCATATTATTGAGGATATACGAGTCGTCTGCTGTCATAGATTAATACATATTTCGCACGATGTCAATGCAAAATTGCCCGTTCCCGGCATTTTTTCCGAACTATTGATGCGTATACCCGCAACATCGTTCGTTTATCCAAACTAAAAAGATCGCCGCCGGGACCTGCTTGATCCCGAAGCGACGATCTTCTTTTCCCCTTTGCATTCCACGATAGCGGGGTTATGTACGGTCTGTAACTCCCCCTGAGCCCTCTGTCGACGGTTCGGTCTGTCCGTGATTTACCAGCTCCAGATAATCGGCCTCCAATCTGCGGATGATCTCCTCGATTTCTTCCGGTGTAAGGATTTCGTTCTTTTTCTCCATGTTGGAGCCTCCTTGCCAATCATCGAATCTATTGACAGAAGTCCGCTTATATAAACGAAAGGATCTCTTGATACATATGGGGCAAAGACACTTGCCGATCCGCATACCCCGCTTCATATACCGCTTTCGGCATGCCGTATACGATGCAGGATTCTTCAGCTTCGACAATCACGCGCCCCCGTTGCCGCTTCACTTCACCGCACCCCATCAACCCGTCCGTTCCCATTCCCGTAAGAATCACGGCCAGCAAACGGTCGCGATAAATCCCAGACGCGGACCGAATCGTCACATCAATGGATGGCTTTTACAGATGGCTCTCCGGATTAAGCGAAAGCTCGATTCAGTTGATTCTGTCCCGTGCCCTGCAAGGAATCGGAGGCGCTGCGATCGTGCCGCTCAGTTTGACGCTGGTGAACGCGGCTTTTCCCGAAAACATGCGGGCGGCCGCTTGGCATCTGGTCGGGCATCTCGGGGCTCGGCCTGTCGGTGGGACCGCTGGTCGGAGGCTTGATTGTCGAAGGCGCTCCCTGGTAGCTTATCTTCTGGGTTAACGTACCGGTCGGCTTGCTCGCCCTGGTATTCGGCCCCTTCTGGTTAGACGAATCGACGGGCGAGAAGAAACCGGTGGACCCGCTGGGCATCCTGCTGCTTGGTTCGGGACTGTTCGGCGTAGTATTCGGCCTCGAACGGGGGAACTCGGACGGTTGGGGGTCGTTCACCGTAGTCGGATCGCTGATTGGCGGAGTCTTGCTGTTGCTCGTCTACTATCTATGGGAACGCACCCGGAAACGGCCGTTCGTCCGCTTCGCCATCCTGATCCTCTCGCTGGGCGTGGATTTCCCGTTTGGTTATCAGGCGCCTCTGATGATGCTTGCCGGAACGGGCATGGGTTTAAGCTTCACCCCGCTCGCCCACGGCATCCTGTCTTCGGTGCCGGAGCAATCCTCAGGAGAAGCAAGCGGCATTAGCAACGCTACGCGGGAACTGGGCGGCGTATTCGGAATTGCGATCGGCGGACTCATCTTCGAGAGCGGGTCGGCCATCCGTACGCCCGCCGACTTTGGCGATCACATCGTGCCGGCTTTGCTGGCCAGCGCAGTCATGATCGCATTGGGACTGGCCAGCGTCCTGCTGTTCACAAGATCGCGCGCGCAGCGAAGTGTCACGTCCGACGAAGCGATGGAAACGTCCAACAGCGGCAATATGACGTTGAAGGTCATCGAATAAGGAAGCGGCTGGCCCCGCTAGATTTGCTTAACAGCCTAAAACATCCCCTGTGTTCGGTTCTGGCAAAGGGTTTTCCCTACATGGAGCCGAACACAGGGGTTATCCTTTTCGACCTGCGAGCCAAGATTTATCTTTATCAATTATGACTAAATCGCGGATGACGCCTGCAGCTTCCGCAAGCTCCTGTTCCCGCTTCAGCCTGCTCCACTTGGAAGTCAATTCAAGCAACTGCCGTTGCAACTCGCGCCTTTTCGCCGCCTTCTCCTTGTACCGTTCAATCGCCCTCTCTTCTTGGCGAATCGCGGTTTGCAGCCGATAACCGGCCGCCTGCAACTCCTGCAGGCCTTCAGCCAGCTCCGAGCCGTTTGGAAAACGGTCGCGTTCCTCCGCCAAGAGCCGCTCCGCATCCAGCCGCTCTTCCAGTCGCCGCTCCATCTCTTGCAATTCGGTATCCACCACTGCAATGGCATCGGTCAGTCTCGCATTTTTGGGATTTGGCTTGAATGATTGACACACGACAACATTGTAACTATAATTGTTACAACGGTGGTGATGCAATTGAAGCAAATCAGCACGCGCTTTTCCATCGCGGTTCATACCCTTTGCCTCATTGCGATCAGTCCGAAGGATTGTACCGGGGACTTCATCGCAAGCAGCGTCAATACGAATCCCGTTGTAATCCGGAGAATTATGGGTATGTTAAAAAAGGCGGGATTAGTGGACGTTCGCGCAGGGGTGGGAGGCGCTACTTTGCTCAAAGACCCCGACCAGATAACGCTTTTTGATGTGTATCGGGCCGTGAATGCGACAGAGGAGAACCAACTCTTCCGCATACACGAAAACCCCAATTTCGATTGTCCGGTCGGGCGGAAAATCGAGCAGGTCCTTCAAACGGAGTTGAAAGACGCTCAGTACCTTATGGAACAAAGGCTGGCTCAAACGACGCTGGCCCAGTTGATCGGAAAGTTTATAAAATAAAAGCTCCTTGACGAGCTCTTATTTTATATATTTGTTGTAACATAGTTTGTTACAACAAGACATACTACAACAAAATGGAGGAATCGGCTGTGAAATTGTTGGTTACCGGCGCAACAGGGAAATTGGGAAGAAAAGTGGTAGAGACGCTGTTGAAAACCGTACCGGCAAGCCAGTTGGCTGTAAGTGTCCGCAACCCGGAGAAAGCGGAAGACCTTCGCGCTCGGGGCGTAGACGTCCGGCAAGGTGACTTCGACCGTCCGGAAAGCTTGGATACAGCTTTTGCAGGTATTGATCGGATTTTGATCATCTCCGCGGACGGGGACAATGAAACCCGAATTCGCCAGCATACGAATGCGGTAGAAGCGGCTGCGCGTGCGAAAGTAAGCTTCATTGCTTATACGAGTTTGGCGAATGCAAGCGAAAGCAAGCTGTTCCTCGCTCCTCCTCATCAGGCTGCGGAACAAGCCATTCTGAAAACCGGCATTCCCTACTCGTTCTTGCGCAATAACTGGTACCTGGAGAACGAGATCTCGAGCATTCAAGGCGTGCTGGCCGGAGCGCCTTGGGTGACGTCTGCCGGAACGGGCAAAGTGGGCTGGGCCCTGCAGCAAGAATATGCGGAAGCGGCAGCAGCCGTGCTGGCTGGGAACGGACATGAGAATACGATCTATGAGTTGTCCGGCAAGCTGCTGACGCAGGAAGAACTGGCGTCCGCTCTCAGCGCGGTTTTGGGCAAGGAAGTTCCGGTACAGCAAGTTGACGATGACACCTATGCGGACATCATGAAACAGGCTGGCGTACCGGACTTCGTAATCCCGATGCTTGTCGCGATTCAGCAAGGCATTCGGGAAGGCCATCTCGAGGTCGAGAGCAACGATTTCGAAAAGCTGCTTGGCCGCCCGTTAACGCCCATTCACGAAGCCTTGAAACAACTTGTCAAAAGAATCTCCTAACCAACGAATCAGGTTTTATGAAAACCGACCTTTCTGAAAGAGAGGTCGGTTTTTTCTTTGGAGAAGCGTACGATTTTGTCGCCTACCCAGCACCGGGCTAACCGGATCGATGCCTCGATCGACCCCACTCTTGTCCCGAATCACGTTCCGTCTCAGCTTTCCTTCCACAAAGCGGATCACCGACTCCATGACGCGTTCACCCGCGCGTTTGCTCGCCACAAAGATATTGCATTCGTCCGCATAACGGACGAACCACTTTTACCGTAAAATATCAGTTTTATGCCCCATGCCTTAACATCTCTACAAATTTGACATCCGCTGGCGCAAACACAAATTGCCCTAACTCATCTCGCTGAGCCCAGAAGAATTCATCGTGATCAACAAGGCGAATCTGCCCGCCGATGTACGTGGCTTTATGGGCAATCAAGCGAATCTGCACCGTTTTATCTACAAATTCATTCACCCCGAATAGCTCTCCTGGAGTGACAGTAATGTTCATCTCTTCCAGCAATTCTCTTACGATGCACGCTTGCGGAGTTTCACCTTTTTCGATCTTCCCGCCAGGGAATTCCCATAGTCCAGCTAAGGACTTTCCCTCCTTCCTCTTGGCGATTAGAATTTGTCCTTTGTCATTTTCGATAATGGCTGCCGCGACTTCAATCATTTGCTTCACGTCCTAAACTATGCATTTGTTCGCAACGGGCACAAGCATCGGCGGCAACTCTTCTTTCAACCGCCACACGAAGCTGATCGGCCGGTTCCCCTCATGCCGAACGTAATCTGCTTCTCCTAAAAAAATGAATGGAGACGTGTAACCATTCTCTCTCTTATACTCTCTGACGAACAAAGCGATCCGATTGCCTGTTTGCTTGTGATGAATGTATCGTTGGGCAGTAGCCGTTTCTTCTGAGATCCTGCTCTGTGTCTGCCAGTGAAACAGTCGCTCATTGATCGCATAATCTTCGTACAGGGTGGACGGGGAGAAATCTTTATCCGACTTATTCAGCGTAATGAAAAAGATGTCCGTCTTTTTGTCTTCAAAATACTTTACGCCTTCCCGGAACTCCGGTGCTTTCTCCTTATTCCAAAACCCGAATGCCGCCAAAACCTGCGACGTCGTATACCGACAATGAACATCCAAAGGGCATACGTATGGAAAAGCATTCGGCCGATCCACAAAGTCGATTTGAGAGAGATTGTATTTGAGAATTTCCAAGATCTCTTCGAGAAATTCCTTGCACTGAACGATATTTCGAACGCCAGCTTCCACATTCTCAAATCCTTCTTTGACTGGAGCAGCGCTGTAGAAGGTGTAGTAAAACATATTCAGCATCAGTTGTTCCTCTTCTGTCTCCAACCTCCTTCCACCCTCCAAATAGTCAATCAGAAACTTCAATAACCTTCTGGAGTTCATTGAAAACAAGGCAGGTAACCGTTTTGTGAAATAGGATTCGTTGTCAAACTTGAAATCGTCCCGCACTCCCGCTTCAACCATCAGCCTGTGAAAAGTACGATCACCATTTCGACCATACAGTTCATACAAATCGATCTGATGATGATTTAGAAAATTTTCCAGGGTCAATTTCAAGCCTGTGTCATCTTCGAAGTGTTTGATTTTTGCAATGATATTCCGGCGGGAGTTTGTCGCTTCTTTCAGATTCCGAAGGACATATTCCTTCGCCTGCTTCTCTAATTGAATGAAGCAGCCTCTTGGAAGATTTGAAAAGCCGTGATCGACGTAATATTGTACCGAATGCTTCGTTCGGCCCATCAGCGCACGGAACTTGTCTTGGAAGTTATAATTTTTGTGCGCTTGTCCGATGAAATCAAGTACGGTCAAACATTCTTTACCCTCAGCTAAACGCAGTCCCCGTCCGAGTTGCTGCAAGAAGACCGCTAAGCTTTCAGTAGGACGCAGAAACATAATCGTGTTGACTTCCGGAATGTCTACGCCTTCGTTGTAAAGATCAACCACAAAAATAAACTTGATTTCTCCTCGAATCAGCATTCCTTTAGCATGATCCCGCTCGTAATCTGAAGATCCGCCATGCAGGGCAATAGAGGGAATTCCCGCTTCTTGGAACACTTTTGCCATATAGTTTGCATGTTCCACACTTACGCAGAACCCTAATCCTTTGACTTCTTGCAGGTCCGTTACGTATTTATTCAAGCTGTTGATGATCTGGGTTACCCGAATCCGGTTATGCGTATACAGGTTTTCAAGCTCCAGCAGATCATAACCGCGTCTTGTCCACTTGACTTGAGACAGGTCAACCTGATCCGTCACTCCGAAATAATGGAACGGACAAAGCAGCTTCCGGTCAATCGCTTCCGTCAATCGGATTTCCGCAGCAATTGTATCGTCAAAGTAGGATAGAATGCTTTTGCCGTCCATACGATCGGGTGTGGCAGTCAAGCCCAGCAGAATCTTAGGCTGATAATAGGACAACAACCTTTGATAAGACGGCGCCGCCGCATGGTGAAACTCGTCAACCACGATGTAATCGTAGAAATCAGGGGTCGTCTTCTCATCTAACTTCATGGAGTTAAAGCTCTGGATACTGATGAACAAATGGTTCAGGGAACCTGCCCGTTCGTTGCCAACCTGCATCTCCCCGAAATTCAAGTCTTTCAAGATGACGCGGAACGTATCCCGGCTTTGCCTCAGGATCTCCTCACGATGGGCTACGAACAGAAGTCTGGTCTTCGGTTGCTGTTGCAGAAACCGCTTGTAATCAAATGCCGAGATGACCGTCTTTCCCACTCCGGTCGCCGCCACCACCAGATTTTTCATTCTTCCGTACAAAGTTCGCTGCGCGGCCAACTTCTCCAGAATGTCTTTCTGATAATCGTAAGGGGTAATATCGAAGTTAAAATAAAATGGTTGTGGCTCCTTCTTCTGGTTGAGTGCAAGCCTGAGTTGCTCCTCCTGTTCCTTTTCGTACGGGCAGAACTGTTTAAATTCCCGGTCATTCCAGTAGCTCTCAAAAGTGGCTTACACCTTTTGGATCACGTCGTAGGAATCTTTTTCGGTCACTTTCAAGTTCCATTCAAGGCCGCTGGTCAGCGCCGGATTCGACAAATTCGAGGATCCAATATACGCCGTCGAAAAGCTGGTTTCCCGCTTAAACACGTACGCCTTGGCATGTAGACGGGTGCGTTTGGTATCGTAGGAAATTTTGATTTCTGTATTCTTCAGCCGGCTTAGCTCCTGAATTGCTTTAAAGTCTGTCGCTTCCATATAGGTGGTCGTAATGACCCTCAGTTTTCCACCCGATTCTGTAAACTGCTCAAACTGCTCCATTAAGCAACGAAGTCCACTCCATTTGATGAATGACACCAGCATATCAATCTGATCTGATGTCACAATCTCATGCTTTAACTCGTTCAGCATATTCGGTTCCGCATGCGATCCCGTAAACAACGAGCTCTGAGCTAGTGGAGTTACCGGCCGGATTACCTTCTCTTCCTTGATTCCACGAATATGATTGAGCTTCGAGTACACATAGGTCAACACTTCGCCATGCTCATCGATCTTGAATGCATCCAACTCCTGCTGCCCCAATTTTGTTCTCAACGTTGCAATCAACTCATTGCAGGTCCGAATCTGCATCAATATTGCTTCCCGGTCATCACGAATCTGCTCCCGTAGCGTCTTCAGTGCTTTGCGAGTCACCGTACTGATGTAGTTGGAAAGCAGCTTTCTGGCTTCTTCCGCATCTAGGCTTTCTTTACCAATAGCATAGAGAGTTGGGTCTAAGGCATTTAGCTGATTCACCGTTATAGTATTAAGAATTTGTTCGTAGAGTCCTTGCTTCATGGGGCACCTCGTACCCTTTTAAAATGGTTTGTTTCGCTAGCGAATTGTTTCCACAATTGGCCACGAAGTTATCATTACAATGTTCCCCTCTCCTGGTTTCATACACGAGGTCGGGTTAAACATATCTCGAACCTGATCATAAGAAAGATTTCGACAAAAACAGCCCCTAATCCTTTTTCTTCCTAAGTATATAGCCAGATAACGACATAAACCGATCCAGCAGTCCTTCAAAATACAATTAAACACAATCGGCATTGCGCCGCGTAGGATTTCCTCCATGTTTTTCGGAGACGATACCATTTTCTAAAATAAAGAAACTGCTTGTTCGCAATATATGCCAACGATTTCACTTCGCCGCAGTCGTCTTGTTGTCGATTTCCGGGTCCATTCTTCTTTTTTGCGGCGCCGATCCGTTATTCGATCATGGCCGGTTAGGCGGACTTTACGATGAGAACTCGGCGTCGAAGGTTTGATTTATCATTTGTGGATGCGCTTACTAGAGGAATCGACGGTCATGCTTATTTGGCTGAACGCTAGCAGGGGTTTATATCAACATTAAATAGAGCATAATTACTATTAAACAATCGGGAGGCGTTATGATGGAAATGGAAAATGATTTAACTGAAGGTATTGTTGTACACACTCAGCAGATGGACCTCACCCTTTCTCAATTGCGAGAAATGTCAGATGCTAACGATATAATCACTAATCCTGACTATCAGCGAAAATATGTTTATGACGATCCAAGGGCATCTAAATTAGTTGAATCTATTTTGATCGGAATCCCCATTCCGGTGATTTATCTATGCGAAGAGAAAGAAAATGAATTTTCGGTGATTGATGGACAACAACGAATCACATCTTTTGTACGTTTTCTTAAAAACGAATTTGCTCTAGTTGGACTTAATAAACTTCCCAAAATGAATAATCTCTATTTTAGGGATTTGAACAAGACGCTCCAAAGAAGATTAAATTCCAAATCACTAAAAGTAATTTGTTTAAGTAAAGACTCCCAAGATCTAAAATATGAAATTTTCTCCCGTTTGAATTTAGGGGCAGTAAAACTTAAGGATCAAGAACTCCGAAACTGTATTTATAGAGGTAGTTTTAATGACATGCTTAAGGAAATTGCAGAAAAGAATAAAACGTTAAGAACCCTATTTCATGATAATAACAAAAGAAGCGCTTATGAAGAACGTATTCTCCGATTTTTTGCCTTAAGAAATTTCCCAAATATTAAGGGAACTTTTAAACTTACAATGAACGAATACATGGACAAACACAAATCGGATAGTCCGGATATGATCGAGAAAGCAAAGAATCAGTACTGCTTTCTCATCGATATTATTAAGCAAGTACTTGGGGATGATGCTTTCTTCTCAAAGTCTGGAAAGGAACTCAAGAAATTTAATGGAGCAGTGTATGATTCTATAATCATTCCTTTCTCCTATTTTTCAAAAAAGGCGCTATTAAAACATGCGGACACCATTAGGAAGGAGATTAATCATTTAAAACTCCACGACAAAGAATATCAGAATAATGTGTATGTTGGGACGAATTCGGGTGCACGGGTTAATGGACGAATTTTGCGTGTAATGAAGATTCTAAATAGCATAATTGAGAGTGATTCTAATGAGTTCACTCCACGAGTATTCAATAGAGAAACAAAGGAAATGTTATATTACGATGGTTGTACATGTAGTTACTGTGGAAACGAAATTCTAAGCATCGAAGATTGCGAGATAGCGTCCCGTCAAGTGGTGTAAAATCGATTTCTACTTTGTGACTCATATTTATTTCTGCAAGAGCATAGCAGACGTTAAAAGGGCTTGTTCTCCTTGAACCACTTTGGCCATGGACTCTTTGCT
>NZ_VCQZ01000027.1 GCF_005938195.1 Paenibacillus thermoaerophilus | reverse complement strand
ACTTTCGATTTCCTGTAGGATGGCGAATTTCTCCGACGCACTATATTGTTTATTAGGCATGAAAAAAACTCCCTTTACAGCAGCAGGTTTTATTATTTCACCTGTCTACCTTAAGGGGAGCATATCACTGCTCGGGGTAGCCCTTTTCTTTTTGAAAAAAAGCGCGGTTTCGTCCCTCCGGGTCATATGCGCCGAAGACGGGCTTCCAAGCGCGGGCATTTTAAGAATAAGAAATATCGTTAACTCCATCGTGTCGCCCGTCTTGAAGTCCGTTAGCGATAACAAATGTCGCTAATGAAGGAATTTTAAAGGAATATAGGAGGAATCGAGGTGATTGCCGATATTTTATAACGCTAAACTCCATTCCGGCAGGCAAAATCGGGGCGTTAGCGATAAAAAATATAATGAACCGGTCAAGCTGCAAGTTCATGGAATGCAGGCGAACGGGCAGGTCGGACGCGAGGACCGACGGATCGGGACACGATCGTTATGAGCGAGAAAAGTTCGCCTGCACGCGCCCGAGCGCCCGAGCAAGCGCAACCGACGAGCAGCCGAATCCGGAACGGCGGTGTTCGCATCAAGCCGATCCGATTCCAGCCGGTACGGCCCATCCGCCGCAACAGCCGCAATAAAAAAAGCCGGTTCCGCGCCATGCGCAAGCATGGAACAGGAACGGGCCTATTGATGTTGGCAGGTCTGGAGATTACGATTTCAGCACGTCGTGATCGACATAACGCTCGCCGTTGATCTCGCTGACGATGTTAAACGCGACTTTGGCTCCGTCGCCGGCCGTAATAATCGTATGCATGCTCACGCCCGCAGCGGTGCCGGCCGCCCAGATGCCCGGAATGTTGGTTTTGCCGTCTGCGTCGACGTCGAATACGGTTTTGATGCGAGGCTCGGTGCCCGGCTTCGTCCGAACGCCGATCTTCTCCGCGAGATCGGTCAGCATGCCGGTAGCCAGTACGACATGAGCCGCTTCGTACGATGCGCCGTCCTCCGTCTCGAGGCGGAAGCCGGAATCCGATTTGGTCACGTTCACCACGACGCCTTCCTTCAGCTCCGCGCCGAATTTGGCCGCTTGCTTTTTGCCGATGGCGACCAGATCCGGTCCGGAAATTTCGAGCACCCCGTAATGGTTCTCGATCCAGGCGCGTTTGGTGACGCTCTTGTCCGAGTCGATCACCAGCGTTTTCTTGCCCGCCTTTGCGGTGATCAGCGCCGCGCTTGCGCCGGCCGGGCCGGCTCCGATAATCGCGATGTCGTACATGAGATTCATCTCCCTTTTCGTAAGTGGTTTCCTTACATTTTTATTGTAACCGACTTCAATGGGTCATGCAAAACCAGCGCTTTTCCCAGAGTGCCCGGGTGCGGGCAAACCTATGCTTTTTGCCGCATGAAACCGGCGACCGCGCGGCGCCGGCGCCTACTTCTGAACGTTGCCGGGCGGTTTCGAGAAGATCGGTGCCGCCCTCCGGATCAAGGTGCCAAGCTTGCACTAAAGGCTTACGGCCGTATGAAAACAGGGATCACCCGTCCGGCATTGTAGCCGGAGGGGCAATCCCTGTTCGATTTGTCGGTTACACCCACCACATGTCGCCAAGCGGCTCTTTGATGAGCACCTGCTGCAGGTTTTGCACGGCTTTCGTAAAGCCTTCATCGATCGACATCAAGCCGTCTTCGTGCTCGATGCTGACGACGTAATCATAGCCGACCAGACGAAGCGCGCTCATGATGTCCGCCCAAGTCTTCAGATCGTGTCCGAAGCCGACGCTCCGGAACTGCCATGCGCGGTCCAGCATATTCGTATACGGCTGCATATCCGTTACGCCGTAGCGGCTGACGTTGATCGGGTCGATGGACGTGTCTTTGGCATGGAAATGATGAATTGCGCCCGCGCGACCGAGGATGTGAACGGCTTGAACCGGATCGATGCCTTGCCACCACATGTGCGACGGGTCCAGGTTGGCCCCGATGACTTCGCCGACCGCATCGCGCAGCTTCAGCAGCGTCGCCGGCGTGTGCACGGAGAAGCCGCCGTGCAGCTCCAGGCCGATTTTGACGCCGCGGTCTGCAGCGAATTTGCCCATTTCCTTCCAATAGGGGATCACTTTCGTCTCCCACTGCCAAGTCAGCAGCTCCTGATAGTCGTTCGGCCACGGCGCGACCGGCCAGTTCGGATATTTCGCGTCATCCGAGTCGCCCGGACAGCCGGAGAACGTGTTGACGACCGGCACTTCGAGCCGCTGAGCCAGCTCGACCGTCTTGACGAAGTCGTCGTGGAACGACTTGGCGATCGCCTTCTGCGGATGCAGCGGATTTCCGTGCACGCTGAGTGCGCTGATGATCAGGCCCCGGGATTCGACGGCCTGCTTGAACGCCTTCAGCTTGCCGTTGTCGGCGAGGAGCTCGTCCGGTTTGCAATGAGCGTTGCCCGGATATCCGCCCGTGCCGATCTCCACGGCTCCGAGACCTTTGGATGCGATATAGTCGAGTGCTTCTTCAAGCGGTTTTTGCGAAAATAAGACGGTAAATACGCCCAGTTTCATCTCAAGGGGCACCTCCGGCGATTGGATCAATTGGTAATGTTCGGGTAAAGCGCTTCCCTAGCCATTATAGCATTGCCGAGCTGGCGCGGGAATGAAGGATTTTGTCGAATCTCTCCTTTATTTTGCTATCTTTCTCCCCTTGCAATTCTTTTCGGCGTGTGCTAAGAAAAACGCCGCCCGGAAGCGTTCCCCCGCGCGGGGCGAAGGACATGCTTCCGGACGGCGTCCGACATCAGGGCCAATTGAGCAGCCCCGCGTAAATGCGCAGCGTCTGCTCGGTGTCGGGGATGTAGACGATAACCGCGGCCGCGACGATCGCTTGCGTCAGCAGGCAGCGGGCGTAGTAGTACGCTTTGGATACCTTTTTCTTGTTGACGGTTGTCTTGTCCAGCAGGATTTCCGCCGCCATCACAAGCCCGTGATACAGGCCCCACAGCACGTACAACCACGTAAATCCGTGCCACAAGCCGATCAGCAGCATGATCAGCATGGACAGGCCGACCGCCGTCCGCTTGGTCGTGTTGCGGCGGGCGAAGATGAGCGTGACGTGATCGCGGAACCAATCGGCCATCGTCGCGTGCCAGTTGCGCCAATACTGCGTCAGCGTGGGCGACAAGAACGGCTGCTTGAAGTTCTCCGGCACGTTGTACCCCGTCAGCCGGCCGAAGCCGATGGCGATGTCGGAATATCCGCTGAAGTCGAAATAGATGATGAGGTAAAACCAGACCATCAGGAACAGCGACGTCCACGTATACAGCTCCCCGGCCATCAGATGGTCGTAGAGCATATACATCCAAGTGACGAGAACGATTTTCTTGAAAAAGCCGAGGATGATCCGCTTCACGGCCGTCTCGAAGCCGGCGGCGTCGACCCGGTGCGGCTGGCGGGCGTCGGCGAGAAAATCGCGGAACTTCAGGATCGGTCCGGACGTGAACGTCGGCACGAACAGAATGTAGTTGAAATAATCGAGCGCCGACGCGCGCGGGTGGTTCCGGCCCACGTAATAGGCGAAATACTGGGTGTCGATCGCCTTGAGCAGGTTGTAGATCAGCCCCAGCGTCATAATCGGATCGTACAGCGGATGCTCCCAGACGTTCATGTCCAGCAGGCGCGCGGTCACGACCACGCCGATATTGGCGAAGCAGAGGACGGCGAACCCGGCGCGGCGGCCGCGCTCGGCCGTCCGCAGCCAGACATAACCCGCGTAGTTCAGCGCCGAATAGACGGCGTAGAATCCGGCCAGCGGCAGGCTGAACACTGCCAGAAACGCCAGGTTAAACGCCAGCAGCAGCCAGCGCTTGCCTCCGCTCCAGCGGCGCGTGACAAACAGCAGCAGGATGAGACCGGCCAGCGCGGCAACCGCGTTCATATTCAGATAGAACATCGCCGATCAGAACCCCTCGTAGATGAATACGCCGCCGCCCGTAAAATGGACGAGCACCAGCGCCAGCATGATCAGGTAGACGAAGGCTTCGAGGAGCTTGCGGGCGAACGGAGCCATGCGTCCACCTCCTTCGTGAATTTGGGAGCGCCTGTCGTGCGCTCCAGATGAACGAGATCGTGGAAATCTTCCTTCGGGAACTTCGACGACAGATCGAGCACAGGGACGCCGTACCGCTGCAGCATCGCGTTAACCGTCCGGCGAAGCGGCTCCCAGTAAGACTGGGGCGGGAACCGCGGGTCCGGATTGACCGGCATCCAGATGACGCTGACCGGCAAATCGCGCCGGCCGGCTTCCTGCAGCACCCACTCCAGCGCGGCGATATTGTCGTCGAGGCCGTCCTCGACCGTGTAGCGGCCGAATTCCTTCTCGTATTTCTCCCAGCGCTTGCGCAGCTCGGCTTCGTCCAGATGTCCGTAGTACACCATCTTGTCCGCCCAGCGCGGCTCGTAGCTGGAGACATCGAGACGGCCTTCGCGCAAGCCGTTCCAAAAGTTGCGGACCCACTCCTTGCCGCTGTCGAGGAAGTAGTCCCGGTAGAAATACAAATACGGCTGATACCATTTGCGGAACCACGGGTACACCGGGTCTGTCGGCAGCTCGTCCAGCATCGTATGCTCGTCGATGCCGATCACCAGCAGGTCGCGCGGGGTATACAGCTCTTGCTTCAAAATTTCCTTGAGGTCGGTCAGCTTGCCGTAGGACAAGCCCATCTCCACCAGCGGGATTTCCGCTTGCTCCTCGATATAGGCGCCGGCGACCGCCGAGTTGCCGAAAAACAGCTTGCCGGAGGTCGACCCGCCATGATGGTTGATCGTCTTGGTGAAGTCTTCCTTGTAGAATCGCTCCGAGTTCGTCATCGGGTCCCAAGACGCGAGAGCGGCATCCAGCGTGAGAAACCCGGCGAGCAGCAGCAGCACGAAGGCGTTCGCACGAACGGCGCGGAAGAAGCGTCCGCCGACCGAAGGCTTGTTGCCTCTGTCCGATCCTCCCTCCGGCTTCCGGGGGCCCGCTTCGGCGGGGGACTTCCCGTCCGCGGCGCCGGCCCGTTTATGCCGGTCGCCGCGGGGCGGCAGGCCGTCCGCCGAGGCCGGAGGCATCCCCGTAAACTGGCCGGTCATGAGCGGATCAGACCTTGGCGGGCCCGCCAGGCGTCATAGGCTTCCAGCAGCGCTTTCGGCCATTTGGCCTCGTCGAGTCCGAATTGGGCCAGGAATGCGAGGGCCCACCGTTCGAGGCCGAAGCCGACGCAGCCGGTTGTGGCGGGACGCTTGCCCATCTTGATGTCGAACGCCGAGCCGAATGCCGTGCTGTGGAAGTTCACGGAGCTGCACGCGATCGATTTGCCGATGTACGGGATCGTCAGGCGCATCTCGTATTTCATTTCCTGCTGCCGCTGGAACGACGCTTTCACCTGGAAGTCGTTGGTGAAGAACGGGTCGTTGGCGTTTTCGATGACGCAATCCAGCTCCCATTCCTCCGCCAGCCCCTTCAGCAGCTCGACCGCCTTCATCCGGTTCTCGCGCACGAATTCCGGCTTGCCGACGAAGATGATTTCGCGCATGCTGAAGTCCAGCAGCCGTCCGAAGTCGTTGTGGTTGAGGCCCTCGTAGCGGTGGCACTTGGCGACGGCGGTGACGATGCGGCCTTCGCCTTCGAGCGTCTCGCCTTGCAGCCCCTCGTAGCAGTGGTAGCAGGTCGACGGATTCATGACGAACTTCGGCTTGGCCATGTTGCGGTCCAAATCGAGCGGCTCTTCCTGCTTCCAGCCGCCCGCTTGGCGGATCGATTCGGAGAACGCTTCGATCACGTCGAGGTCGTCGCGCAGGTGCGTCAGAAAATGCAGATGCTCGGGGAACGAAGTAAAATGATTCGTTTTATCGAGCGACGCCGCGTGAATGATCGCCGGGTACGTTTCTTCCGTCGCGCCGAACGGCTTGGCGACGCGTTCGACGAATTGGTCGTCGAAGAAACGCAGCAGGTGCGAGAAGGGCTCGCGGAAGATAAATAAACCGGGCTCGAGCACTTTGATGATGTTGCGGGCGATCAGTTCGTTCATGATGTCGCCCCGGTACGGCATTGCGCCTTCGCGGGCATACAGAATATGCTCCTTGAAGCCGAATTCGCCGCGGGAGAACCGTTCGATCAGCCGGTTGACGCGTTCGGTCAGCACGTCTGCCGTCGTCCGGTCGTCGTATACGAGGCGCAGATAGCCGTCCGCTTCGAGAGAAACCTCCACGATGCCTTCCGCCGCGAACGAAGCGGCGTATTTGAGCTGGCCGTGCTGCATCGGATCGAGACGCTCGAGGGAGAGGCGGAGAACGTTAGCCATGAGAGTGAACCTGCCTTTCTGCGATTACGATAATGGAGCCGGAGGGCCGTAACGGCGTCGGATCGTTGCCGTCCGGTTTTCCGGCCGAGGGCGGGAGCGCCCGTTATCCAAACCCGGGTGATGGCGGGTGTGTCGACGGTTATCGTACCGTGCTCGCGTCAGGGACGGCGAAGCCGGTTATCCGCGTTTCATGTCGATAAAAGCCGCGATTTCGCGGATGGTGTTCAGCGGGTACAGCATGATGTCCTGGCTTGTGACTTCGATGCCGTACGTCTTCTCGATGTGCGCGATCAGCGCGGTGGCGCCGATGGAATCGATGAACCCGTAATCGAACAGATGCACGTCAACGCCGAAGTCCTCGTCGTCTTCGTCGATCTCGTAGCGGGTGCGGATGTGCGCTTCGAGTTCCCGGATAAGTTGTTCCATGGAGATCAGCCTCCTCAATCGTGTAAGATGGCGCTGTCGGCCGAACAGGTTCGGTCGGGCGGGATAGAGGGGACGGGTCGAATCCGTCCCCATTCGGCCGGTGGATCGGCTCCGAGGGAGCCTGTTCGGCCATAGCCGCAGGCAATCCAAGCGGCTGCTTTATATTTGCCGAGAGAGACGGCGACGGCTCAACCGGGCGCCGGCCGCGCCGTCACCTCGATCCGTTCTCCGAAATGCGTAACCGTATAGATGTATCCGTCCCCGAGCCGGCCTTCCTCCACCTTCAGGCCGTCCGGGCCATTGATGGCAAGCGGCGCGGGGCTGTACAGCTTCGCCTGCTGCATGCCGTCGTCGTTCAGCTTGATGCGCCAGCCGGCCTTGCCGCCATCGATCGGCTCGACGGCTGTCGGCACGTTGGAGCGCAGCAGATGGAACGGCTCCGGTCCCCAACCGATCGTGATGCGCGTCTGGCCGTCGATCGCGACGTGCAGGGAGCCCGGACCGCGGCTGTAGATCGGCGAATCCGTATCGAGGCGGTAGCGCGAGAGCGCGGGGCCGGTCTCGATCGTCGCGCCCATCGCGCGGACGTAGTCGCCGGCTAATTCCGCCGCTGGGCCGCTTACGCGCGCGGTCAGCGTCACGCCGAAATGCACGCCGCCGCGCACCTTGTCGCGAAGCTTATCCCACAACCAGGACGCCCAGCTTTGCGAGATGCGCACGTCCCCGGCCAGCGCGGCGATGCTCGCTTTGGCCATCTGCATCTCGGTCACGAAGTTATAGTCGTGCGTATTGCGAATCTCGTCGAGCACCTTCACGTAGGCGAGCAGCTCCGGCACGCGGCCGGGGAAATGGTACTCGATATGCTCGAAGTAATCGATCGGCAGGTCCAGCATCGCATAGGAATCGTAAATATCCCGGGTCGCCTCGCCGCGCCAGATTTGGATGGGCGTGCCGAGCACCATCGGCCGGGCCAGTTCGCCGTCCTGAAGCAGGAACGGCAGCCCCCACAGGTAAGGCCGTCCGTAATGCGGCTCCTCGGGCGAATACGGGGCGCGGAATCCGAAGTTGAACCAGATGCCGGCCTCGCTCTCGCTCCGGAACGTCTGCCGGGGATCGAGATGTCCCACGCGCCACGTATGCTGGTTCGTGCCGGTCAGCGTCCACGGCAGCCCCAGCTTGCGGAAGCTCTCTTGATGCAGCGCGATTTCCGCTTTCTCTTGCTCGGGCGTCATATAGTTATGGAAAAACAGATGCGGCATCAGCTCCAGCTTGTTCCGGGCCGCATAGTCCAGGAATTCCCGAAGCTCCGCTTTATACGGGAAATCGGGGTCGTCGAGCGGGTACGGCGGACTGTACTCCAGTTGTCCGACGACCAGGTCGGTCCGGCCGTCCCCGTTCACGTCCGCCGCAAGCGGCATCGCGTAGTGGCCGCCGACCAGCGCGTCGTTGCCCATCTGGTTCAGCGTCTGTCCCCGGACCGGCCCGACGCGCGTCCAGCCGGCCATTCCCGCCGCTCCCGCCGGGCGCTCGTACAGCGTGAGATCGCCTTCGATCGCGCCGACGAGCAGCTCGGCTCGTCCGTCGCCGTTCCAGTCGATGCCGGCGGGCGCGGCGTATCCCGCATCCGAAGGCGCGATCGCGGCGACGCCCCGCTCATAGCGGAACGGCTGGCCGGGCACCCCCCGGTACAGCGTCACGGAGCCGTCGGCCGCGCCGATCGCGATGTCCGGCGTGCCGTCGCCGTCCCAATCGGCGACGGCCGGGGCCGCGTAGCCCGTCTCGGCGTGCATCGGCGCGCCTGCCGCCGTCAGCGGCCGGGGCTGCTCGAACGTCGCGCCGCCGCGATGCTTCGCGTACAGCACGCTGCCGTCCGCCGCCGCGATCAGCAGCTCGGCGCGCCCGTCGCCGTCGAGGTCGGCCGCCGCCAGCGCCGCGTAGCCGCTGCCGGCGCGAAGCTTCGCGCCGCCGGGCAGCAGCGCGGGCGTCGGAGCCGCATAAGCGGGCGGCGGCGGCACGCCGTCGGGCAGCGTCTCCGCGCGGTACGCTTCGGCGGCGTCGGCGCCGGGGTCGGCGCGGTACAAGTACACGCCGCCGTCCGAGCTGCCGACCGCGAGGTCGAGCCGGCCGTCGCCGTCGTAGTCGAGCAGCGCGGGCGAGGCGCGGTAAGGTTCCGAAGGCAGGCCGCTGAGCGGCTGCCTCTTCGGATAAGCCGCGAGCGTCAGATGCCCGCCGCCGCTCTGCAGGTGGATGCCGCTCGAGTAGAACGAGCTCGGCACGATGCCGACGAACGAAGCGCCCGATGCGTCCGGCGCGCCTGCCGCCGGCTTCGCCGCCAGCCGCGTCTCCCCGACGTTCAAGTGCACCGTGACGCTTTCCTTCCACTGATGCCAGGTGAAGGCCGACCGCACCAGCGTAAACGTCGGGATCTGGTTATATTCCTTCAGCAGCTCGGCCCACTGGATGCCTTCCTTGTCGCGGAACGCCTCCAGCGCTTCGAAATGGTTCTGGTGCGCCATCGCCGGCCGGCCGTTCGGGCCGAGCACCTTGCGCACGTTGAAGCCGTATTTCTCGCGGAACACAAACGAGGCGTACTCGCCCCGCAGCAGCGAGCTGCCGGCGGCGAAGCCGAAGTCGAAATACGGTTCGAGCGGGAGCCGCGAGCGGTCGAAATACGTCGTGCCCGGGGCGCTGGGCCGGTCGTTGTGTTGTTCGACGGCGTTGGCGAAGCCGAGCTCGGGCGTTTGGCCGCTGGTCAGATCGTATCCGGTAAGGAAGTACCGGTTCGGCAAAAACGCCGACGCCGATATGACGCTGCCTTCGCCCAAGCGGTTCACCGCATACAGCGCGACGCCGTTCCAGACCGCAATCGGCTGCGCGCTGCCCGTGCCGGGCTTCAGACCGTAACCCCAAGCGAAGCCCGGCATATAATCGAGCCCGACATGCGCCTGAAAATTGCGGGCGTACTGCCGGATAATCGTCTGGAACCGCGCCAGGGACGCATCGGTCTGCGGATACGTCCAGTTCAGTACGGGCCCGGCCAGAACCGCCGTAACCTCGCCGCCGAGCAACTGCGCCGGCAGATGGGGCAGCAGCGCGTTCTCCAGAAACAAGCTGCCGCCGCGCTTCACGTAAGCGGTCAGATCGTCCGTTCGCGACCGAAGCGCTTCGCTGCCGGCCAGTTCCGGCGCCGGGTAGACCGCGTCGTAGCGGGCGATTTCCTTCGACTTCAGCCGGTCCAGCCGCTTGATGTCCAACCGGACGCCCGCCGTCAGCGTCTGTTGCAGATGCTGCACGGCCGACCGGTCGTAGTCCCCTTCCGGCACGGCGTACAGCATGCGGATTTCATAGGTTTTATGGAAGAGGAGAAGCGCTGCGGCAGCCGTTCCCGCCAGTACGAATACCGCCAGGAGGGCCATCAGCGCGTAGCGGGTGCGCCGCTTCATCGGTTTTCACCCCGATATCGGGAGAGTTCGACAGAAAGTCGCATTCCTTCATTATAGCACGATCCGCGGCGCGATGGGTATCGGCAGGGAGGGAATGCTGTGCGGAAGCGGGACGGTTTCAGAGGAGGAAGATTTAGGGGATGGCGGGCGACGGGCAACGGTGAAGGCTCATCCTGAGGGCGGGGTGAAAAATTCAGGAGAAAGAGTCAGTCGTTCAGGGAAAGTATGTATGCGAACCGGGCGATGAACATGGGCGCGGAAGACGCGAGGGCTCGCATAAAAGGCAAGAAGACATGCCGGAGAGCATGCCGCTGGAATCGAGAACGGGAGAATAGACGCCGGCATGATGCCGGCCAAGCTGCGGGAGTCCGGCGAGATGTTGACCCGGATGATGAAAATGAGGATGGACATGAAGCAAGCATCCATGTAAAATGCGACATAGGAACGCGGCAACGTTCCCTGCAGAACAGACCTCTGTATGCGACTAATCGCCCCAAGCGATCCGATGACGGCAAAGTAGACCGCTACATGCCTCATCTTCTGCTTAGTTATCCCCCGAATAGCTGTAATTTCTTCCCGATTTCCATCTGTTGATTTTTGATTTCCCAGATATGCTTCTGGAGTTCCTCCGATTCGATCGGGTTTTGCGATTGTTTCAACCGGTTGATCATATGCAGAAGCTTTGCGTTTAATTGATCGTATCTGCGCCAGAGCTCCAACTGCGCGAAATACCGCTCGTCCCGTTTGATATGGGCTTCGCCTTCTTTCATCGTCCGCAGCAGCTCGTTCTGCCACTCCCGATCCTGCAGAGACCCGGCCAAATTGTAGAGGTCCAGGTAGTCGTCGTACCAGATGCGCGCATACGGTTTGGAATGGGACATAGCCGGACCTCCTCGGAACGTCGATCTGTTTTATGCCTAGTATTATACTCGGATTAGTAACAATATCAATGGGCCGCCGAAAAATTTTTTCCAACCTCCCTCGTTCGCCCCGCGAGGTGAAAAACCGCCCGCAAAAGCGGTATAATGGAACGTAAGTGTTTGAAAAGGGCACGGACCAACATGCCATCATACGGGAGGATTTATCAAGTGAACACGAAGCAAAAGCTGCGCCGCGAAGATATCGAGCTGCTCGCGCCCGCAGGGGACTGGGATTGCTTGCGGGCGGCGGTCGCAAACGGAGCGGACGCGGTTTTTTTCGGTGTGGAAAAATTCAACGCGCGGGCTCGCGCCCATAACTTTCAGTCGGACGAGCTGGCCGATATTATGTCGTTTCTTCATTTATACGGTGTCAAGGGATTTCTTACCTTCAACATCCTCGTGTTCGAGGAGGAGTTGGACGACGCGCGCCGGCTGATCGAGATGTGTATCGACGCGGGCGTCGATGCCGTCATCGTGCAGGACCTCGGCCTCGTGAAGCTGATCCGCGAGATTTCGCCGGACTTCCCGATTCACGGATCAACGCAGATGACGATTACGTCTCCGGAGGCGGTGGAGTTTACGAAGCCGTTCGATATCGAACGGGTGGTGCTCGGTCGGGAGAACAACCTGAAGCAGATCAAGATGATCGGCGATCAGGCGAAGCTGCCGATGGAAGTATTCGTGCACGGGGCGTTGTGCGTGTCGTACTCCGGCCAATGTCTGACGTCCGAGATGTGGGGCGGCCGTTCCGCCAACCGGGGCGAGTGCGCGCAGGCGTGCAGGCTGCCGTACGACCTGATCGTCGACGGCCATCACAAGCCGATGGGCGACGTCGCCTACCTGCTGTCGCCAAAGGACCTTGCGGCCATCGAACTGGTGCCGGAGCTGATCGAGGCGGGGGTGACCTCGTTCAAGATCGAAGGCCGGCTGAAAAGCCCCGAATACGTGGCGAACGTCGTCAGCAAATACAGACAAGCGATCGACGATTATTTCGCGGGACGTGACCCCAAGCGCTCCGCCGCCGATATGCGGGAGCTTCAGCAGAGCTTCTCGCGGGGGTTCACCTACGGCTTCCTGAAGGGGACGAACAACAAGCAGCTTGTCGACGGCACGTTCCCCAAAAGCCGGGGCGTCTTCCTCGGCCGCGTGAAGCAGGTGCTGCGCGACGCGGTCCTCTGCGAGCTGGAAGCGCCGCTGAAGCGGGGTGACGGCATCGTATTCGACGCGGGTGACCCGACCAAAAAGGAAGAGGGCGGGCGCGTCTATGATCTGCGGCGCAAGGGCGTCAAGCTGGAGGGCGAAGCGGAAGGCGGCCTCATCGAGATCGTTCCCGGACGGAACGACGTCGATCTCTCGCGCGTGCACGTCGGCGACCGGATCTGGAAAACGAGCGACCCGGCGCTCGACAAGCGGCTGCGCCAGACGTTCGAGACGGACAAGCCGTACCGCACGTTCCCGGTGCGCGTGCATGTGACCGGCAAAGCCGGCGAGCCTCTCGCTGCGCGCTGGACGGACATGCAGTCCGGCGTCAGCGTGCGCGTCGAGACAGAGCTGCCGCTGGCGCCGGCGGAGAAGCGTCCGCTCGGTTACGAGCTGCTGGCGGAGCAGTTGGGACGGCTCGGCGGCACGGTGTTCCGGCTCGAACAACTCGACGTCGATCTGGCGGGCGACGTCATCGTGCCGGTGCGCGAGCTGAACGCGCTGCGCCGCCGCGCCGTGGAACTGCTTGAGGCGGAGCGTCAGCGGCCCCGCACGTACATCAAGCGCCGCGTCGACGTTTATGCCGACGCCCGGAAGGAGTCGCGGCCGGCGGACGGCCGCACGGCGAAGCTGCACGCGTTGTGCCGCAGCCTGGAGCAAGTGCGGGCCGCGGTGCGCACGGACGCCGACTACATCTATGCGGACTTCGAGTTCATCAAGCAGTTCCCGGCGGCAATCGAAGTATGCCGGGAAGCGGGCAAGCCGATCGCGCTGGCGACGCCGCGCATTCATATGCCGGGCGAGACGGGGTATTTCCGCAACATTCTCAACTTGAAGCCCGACGCCGTGCTCGTCCGGAATACGGGAGCGATGTATTATTTCATGAAGCATCGGGCGGAGCGTCCGGAGGAGCACCAGCCGAAGCTGATCGGCGACTTCTCGCTGAACATCGCCAACCACAAGACCGCCGACCTGTTTATCGACGCGGGCTGCGAGCGGGTGACGCCGTCTTACGACCTGAACATCCAGCAGATGATCGATCTGCTCGGCCGGGCCGACACCTCGAAGCTGGAAGTCGTGATCCATCAGCATCTGCCGATGTTCCATACGGAGCACTGCGTCTACTGCACGTTCCTCAGCGAGGGCACGGATTACACGAACTGCGGACGCCCCTGCGAAAAGCATCGGGCAAGCTTGCGGGACCGCATCGGCATGTCCCATCCGGTACGGGTGGACGAAGGATGCCGCAACACGGTGTACAACGCGATCGAGCAGTCCGGCGCGGAATATTTGTCGAACTTCCTGGCTGCGGGCGTCGGCACGTACCGGGTCGAATTCCTGGAGGAGACGGCCGACAAGGTGCGCGAAGTGCTGGACTTGTACCGCCGCGCCCTGAACGGCGAAGTAACGGGAACCTACGTCTGGCGGACGCTGAAGGCGACGAACCAGTTGGGCGTGACCCGGGGGCAATTGGTGAAGTAATGTTCAGCCGAATCGAACGCGTTCCGATGAAATGATAGCCTTGAGCCGGAGTCGCCGCCGGATGATGTTTGCCCGGCGCAATCGCTCGTCCGAATCCAAATGCGTCTTCGGCCGTTGAGGCGCCGCTCCTTTCCGTCAGAGGAAGGGGAGCGGCGTTTTTTTTCAATTGGAGCGGATGGACGGGAACTTTTTGTCGGATGGACCCGTACATATTGTGGTGAATGAGGAGACAGAAGGAGGCCGCAGCCGATGCGTCTGCGATTGGAATACCGGTTGGCCGATGAGGATCGGCAATATCCGCTTTTGTACATATACGAGGTGATTGACAAGGACGAAATCGGGCTGCGCTTCGCCTGCGACTACTACGTCAAGGACGGGGCCGTCTACGAAGCCGTGCACCGGGGGGTCGAGCCGGGGCGGGCGATCGTCTACGTCCGTAGGGCCGACGACGAGCAGGCGAGCGTCTATCCGATGCCGGTCCGGCGTTCGGACCGGACGATTGTGGTGGAATTCCGTGAATACCGGGAGTCGTCGACGCTGTATCCGCTGATCGAGACCTTCGAGTTCGGGGATGACGACGACTGTCTGTTGTATCTGCAAAGCGACAGCCTGTATGTGAACGGCCGCCACTGGCGCAAAACATCGACGGAGATTGACGAAGACCGCGGCGCGTATGTTATCTATGCGGAGCCGCAGGCCTGATTCGCCGATCGGAGGGAGAGGGCAGATGGAAGCGAGAGAGAGGTTCAGGGAGAACGACACGGAGGAGCAGGCCGGGAAATCGCCCGTCAAACGGCTGGTCGGACTGTTTCTCGTAGCGGCGCTTGCGGTTTCGGCAACCGGCTGCGGCAACAAGCTGAACGACAACGAATGCTACGACGAGAACGAGGACGGCTATTGCGACGACGACGGCAACGCCCGATCGTCGGGTTATTACTATAGCGGGGGGCGCAAGGTGTATTACAAAAGCGGGTCGCCCGGAATCACAAACGGCGTGCAGAGCTACGGCAGCAGCTCGTCCGGGACGAAGCCGAACTCGTCGATCAGCTCGGGCGCGAGCGGCTCGAATTCCGTCCCGAAGGGCGGCATCGGCTCGTCCTCGGGCTCGTCGAGTGGAGGTTGAGGGCCGTGGCGCACAGATTCGAGATCAAGGGCAAGTACCCGAGCGAGGGAGAATCGCGGATCGAAGCCAAGCTGCTGGAGCTGATTCGGCGATACAAGCTGGAGTCCAAGACGATTGTCGCGTCGTTCGACGACGAGCGTCTGGAGACGTTCGCGGAAGCGGCGCAGGGCAGCGGCATCGCGATCGGCGCCGGCAACGGCGAGGCGCGGCGGTTCGTGCTGCTGACGAAGGCGGGCCTTGCGGGCTTTTACCGACCGAAGGCGGACGTGCTGCAGCTCCCGGTGGAGAGCGGCGGCATCAGCCTGAAGGACCGGCGCTTGATCGATACGGCGCATCGGTTGAACATGCAGGTGCATTACTGGACGATCAACGACGAGGCGACGATGCGCGAGCTGCTGGAGCTGGGCGCGGACGGCATCATTACCGACCGCCCGGATCTGCTGAAGAAGGTGCTGACGGAGTTTAAGAGGACGTAAAGGCGAAACCGCCGATCCGCGAGAGCATGCGGGAACGGCGGTTTTTTTCACGCCCGAGAGGCGGATGCCACGGCATGTTTCGGCGTAATTCGGGGCCACGAGGGAGGCGGCGGTCCCTTGCTTTTCGTTCACAATTTAGACACAAATTTTTAATCTTCCTTTCAGACACGTTTAAGTTTTGATTAGGGTGGCATGGGTATAGTAGGAGGGTATGAGTCTGCCCAAGAAATGGAGGGTGTCCGAGTGTTAGAAGTAAAAGGGGTTAGCAAGCTTTACGAGAATCAGAGGGGGGTCCGCGAGATCGACTTCGAGATGAGCCGCGGCGAGATCGTCGGCTTCCTCGGACCGAACGGCGCGGGCAAAACCACAACCATGCGCATGATCACGGGCTATCTGAACCCGACGCACGGCACGATCCGCATCGACGGTTTATCCATGGCGGATCACCCGCGCAAGGCTCGGCGCAAGATCGGGTATTTGCCCGAGACGCCGCCGCTGTACCCGGAAATGACCGTTATCGGCTATCTGAAGTTTGTCGCCGATCTGCGTGACGTGCCGGCCCGGGAACAGAAGAAGCGGATCGAGGAGGTCGTCGCCAAGCTGGGACTGCAGGGCCGGGAACGGCAAATCATCCGCAGCCTGTCCAAAGGCTACAAGCAGCGCGTCGGCTTGGCGCAGGCGATTTTGCATAAACCCGATCTGCTCGTTCTGGACGAGCCGACCTCCGGACTCGACCCGAAGCAGATCATCGAAATTCGCGAGCTGATCAAGGAGCTGGGCGAGAACCATACGGTTCTGCTGAGCACGCATATTTTGCCGGAAGTCAACATGTTGTGCAACCGAGTGCTGATCATCAACCAGGGCCGCATCGTGACCGACGGCCGGCCGGACAGCATCGCGCAATCCTTGTCGGACCGGTTCGAGGTGGCGTTGGAGATCAAGGGGCCGAGGTCCGGCGTTCTGGCCGCGCTGCATGAGATGCCGGAGATCGGAGAGGTTCGGGAGCTGCAGTCGGACGAAGCGGACGCTCCGGCGGACGACGCCCCGATCCGCGTGCGCGTGTCCTCCCGCGACCGCGGCGACCTGCGGGAAGCGTTGTTCTACCGCATGGCGGAACGCGGCTATCCGATTCTGGAGATGCGCCGGGAGAGCCTGTCGCTGGAGGACGTGTTCCTGAAGCTGACGACCGACGAACCGGCGGCGCAGGCCGATTCCGGCGAACAAGGTCAAGCGGCCGCCGATGCGGCGAAGGCGGATTCCACCAATGAGGAGGGTGAAGGACGTGCGTAGAATGCTGGCGATCGGGCGCAAGGAGATGTCGCTTTATTTCTACACGCCGACTTCTTATATCGCGTTTGCGTTTTTCTTCCTGCTGTTCGGTTTCTTCTTCAGCAATCAATTCCTGTACGATCAGATTGTGGACGTGCGTCCGATCTTCGACAATATCGTGTTTCTGTTTGTGTTCGCGGTGCCGCTGCTGACGATGCGGCTCGTCTCCGACGAATTGCGGCAAGGCACGGACGAGCTGCTGTTCACGTCGCCGGCCAGCATTACCGAGATCGTGCTCGGCAAATACTTGGCGGCGCTCGGCGCGCTTCTGCTGCTGGTGTTCGGCAGCTTCCTGTACCCGCTGATTTTGTCGCGGTTCGGCGATCTGGATCAGCCGGTGCTGTGGATGAGCTATCTCGGCATGTTCCTGATGGGAGCGGCGATGATGGCGGTCGGCTTGTTCGCCTCGACGCTCAGCTCGCACCAGATGGTGACGGGAATCGCCGCGTTCGCCATGCTGATTGTCCTGTGGGTCATCGACTGGCTGTTCTACTCCAAATTTCCGGATGCCCGCGAATGGATCGAGCCGTTCTCGATCGTGGGGCGGATGAAGGATTTGAACAAAGGCATCTTCGATCTGGCCGATGTCCTGTTCTACGTGACGTTCTCGGCGGTGTTTATCGTGCTGAGCATTCAAATCCTCGAACGCAAACGGTGGAGATAAGGAGGGGACCGGCATGAACAAATGGATACGAGGCACCAACTCGGCGGTCCTCTCGATCGCCGTGATCGTCTTGTTTATATTGTCCACGCTGTTTTTGAATTCGAAGACGGGTCTGCAATGGGACTTGACCGCCAACAAACGCAACACGCTGTCGGAGAAGACGATTTCCACGCTGGCGGGCTTGAAGCAGGAAGTGAAGGCGCTGGCCTTCCACGACGACCGGAGCTCGATCCCGACGCAAGTGCGGGATTTGTTCCAGGAGTACGCCAAGCGCAGCGACAAGTTCAAATACGAGGAAATCAACGCCTCGCAGGACCCGACGACGACCCGCAATTACGAGGTGACCAGCTCCGGCACGATCGTGCTGGACATGAACGGCAAACGTCAGAAGCTGACGATCTACGATATGTTCGGCAATCAGACGCAGTCGGGCTCGTACCAGTTCACCGGCGAGGAGAAGCTGACGCAAGCGCTGGTGCAACTGACGAGCGAGAAGCAGTATCCGGTATACTTCCTGTCGGGGCACGGAGAACTGGCTTACAGCGAGCTGTCGGAGCTGCGTTCGGCGCTGGAAGGCGACAACTATGTCGTGAAGGAACTGAACCTGGTCCGCGAGGGCAAAGTGCCGGACGACGCGAAGGCGCTGTTCCTGCTCGGGCCGCAGAACGACTTGTCCGAAGCGGAAGCGAATCTGCTGAAGGAATATGTGAAGGGCGAAGGCAAGCTGTACGTGGCGATCGAATACGCGCCGACGCTGGCCGAATGGAAGCATCTCCCGTCCTTGCTGAAAGACCTCGGCATCACCAGCCAGAACGCGATCGTGCTCGAGCCGCAGCGGGCGCTCGCGAACATGCCGTTTGCGATCGTGCCGCAATACGGGTACCACGAATCGGTTCAGCCGCTTGAAGACAAGAACGTGGTCACGATTCTGCCGACGGGCATCGGATTGAAGAGCGAGACGACGGAGAGCGGCTATACCGCTTCTTCGATCATCCGGACGACGAGCTCCGCTTACGGCAAGTCCGATCTGTCGAAGTTCGCCTCCGGCAGAGTCTCCGCCAGCGACATTCAGAAGCAGGAAGGCGATCTGACCGGACCGTTCGATCTGGGCTACGCCGTATCCACTTCCGAAGGAAAGCCCAAGGCGGTTGTCATGGGCAGCGCAAGCTTCCTGCACGACCAGTTTATCGGCGAACAGGCGAACAAGAATCTGGCGCTGAACACATCGGCCTGGCTGCAGGAAAATAAAGAGCTCATTACGATTACGCCCAAGGAGGAAACGATCCAGCAGGCGTATCTGCTTCCGAACCAGGCGAACTGGATCTTTTACGGCACGGTGATCCTGTATCCGGCGTTGTTCCTGGTCATCGGCGGCCTGCTGTGGTGGAGGAGGAGAAGAGGATGAGCGCAGCGCGCAAGCTGTTGCCTACGATCATTCTCGTCGTGCTCTGCGTCGCCGGCTTCCTCTATGCCAAGAGCGAGGATTTCTTCCGCAAGCAGGAGGAGCAGCCGGATAAGCTGGCGGCCGTATCGGTCGGCGATGTCACGGGCGTATCCATTCGTCCGAAGGACGGCGAGGAGCTGGCGCTGGAGAAGCGCGACGGCGGCTGGGAGATGACGAAGCCGTCGGCGATTCCGGTTAGCGCCTCGGCGGTGGAAAGCTGGATCGGCAGCTACGCCGATCTGCCGTTCGAAAAGCCGGTCGACGAGAATCCTCAGGATCTGGCGAAATACGGGTTGGGCGACGGCGCGTACGCCGTCTACGAGGTGAAGCTTGCGGACGGTTCGACGCGCCGGATCACGGTGGGGGACATCCTGCCGACGGCCAATGCCCGGTATGTGAAGCTGTCGGACCAGCCGGCCGTGTACCGCTTGGATGAGAGCAAGCTGCAAACGTTGTCGAAGACGCAGCTTGACTTCATGAACAAAGACGTGATCGACATGGAATACAGCAAGCTGAAGTCGATCACCTACACATGGAAGGGCGCGATGTACGAAATCACGAAAAACGACGCGTCCAAAGCGACCTACGAATCCGACTGGACCGTGAACGGCAAAACGGTCAAGGGCGCCGATATCGACTCCGCCTTCGTGAAGCTGATGTTCCTGGAGACGGATCAGCTCGCGAAGCCGTCGGCGGACGTCTCGCTGGATTCGCCGGAGATGACGGTGGAGATCGTGACCGAGGCGGAAGGCAAAGAGACGCGGAAGACGTACGTCGGCAAGACCGACGGCGACAATGTCTGGCTTGCGGAGCAGGGAGGCAAATGGGCGTACGCTGTGCCGTCCTCCGAAGCCGATGCCGTAGTCGAAGCGATCGACAAGGCGCTGAATCCGCCGCAGCCGTCGCCGTCGCCTTCGCCGTCCGCCGAACCGGAGGCGACGCCGAGCCCGTCGGCTTCGCCCGCTGGATGATGCGGAACGGACGAAGGATTCGGATGCTGAAGCAAAAGCAGGACCAAGCCTCCGCGAGAGGCCGGGTCCTGTTTTTTTATCCGGGCCGCAACGTCTCGGCCGCCCTAACGGCGGTCGGCTGAAAATCCTGTTCGACGCTTTCCGCGAACGGGTATAGAATCACCCTCCGAACGCCCAAGCTAAAAGGAGAAGGAGGTGATTCACGTGGCGAAAGACGTATTGTGCGAAGTCAGCTCTTGCAAATACTGGGCCGAAGGCAATCTGTGCGCCGCTTCCTCGATTTATGTGGTCAGCAGAGGCAAGGAAGCGCGCAATTCCGAAGAAACGGACTGCAAAACATTCGAGCCCAAGATGTAACCGGGCGCGGCAAACGGGGAACAACCTTGCAGGGCTGTTTCCCGTTTGATTTTCCGCATCGGTCAAAAATTAGGATGCTCATTAATGATAATTATTATCAATCATACGCCGGTTCATTCCAATCTGCCGTCCGATGCCTTATGATGGAAAGAAAGAAGGAATGACCCGAGGGCAGGAGGGGACCGCGTGAGTCAAGACGTTCTGGAGCAACAAGCATTGGCTTCGTCGAACAAGGCGATTGCATGCTCGGTACGGCAGGAATACGAGTCTGCGTTGATGCATTGGAGATCGGCTCTTGAACCGGTACGGCACGATCCCGTGAAATATCCCATCGCATATTGGATTCAGAGCGGCATCGGGGATATGCTGTATCGCCTGCAAGATTACGAAGGCTGCATTCGGGCTTCGCTGGAAGCGAAAGACTGGGCGCTCGCGAACAAGGTCCCGCTGCCGATTATATGTATCGGCCGGTCTTATTTGGCGCTTGGCGACATTGACCGGGGGATCAGCTACATACAGGAAGCGCGGCGCATGGCCGGCAATTCCGTGCTGGATGCTTTAACGGATGAAGAAATAAATCGGATTTCCGAGCGGATGAGAGGCGGCTGACCGCGGCTGCAGACAACAGGAAAGGGGCGGTCCCCGAAAGGACACGGCCCCTTTGTCGACTTGTGCCGAACGCATTACGGCAATCGGATCAAATTCCACTTCTGAGCGCCGGTGCCGTTGTCCGTCCAGATTTGGACGTTCGTGCCGTCGGCCGTTCCCGACGAGGAGACGTCCAGCGTTTGCCGCTGTTCACGTTGATCAATTTGTAGGTTCCGCCGGACACGATGTCGGTAGGCGGCGTGCCTCCGCCTCCGTCTTGATAGACTCGTACGTAGTCGACGAACATTTCGCCGGGAATACGGTCGAGCCATCGGGCGAACCCGGCCAGTTTCCTCCCACCGCCATGTTCAGAAGAAGGAAATGCTCCTTATGGAACTCTTCCGTCGAATTGATGTTGTTCTCGATATTGGCTTCCTTGAACGGGACGCCGTCGATGAACCACTTGATGGAGCTGGGTGTCCATTCGATGGAATAGACGTGGTACTGGGTTACGTCGATCGTGTGGCTGGGCCCGCCGTAAGAAGCGTGGCCGTTGACGTCCCAATGGATATACCCGTGCGTGTTGTTTTCGTTGTTGACATGCTCCATGATATCGATTTCGCCGCTTTTGGGCCAGCCGACCGATCCGATATCCGCGCCCAGCGTCCAGAAAGCCGGCCACAGGCCTTGACCTTTCGGCAGCTTGATTCGGGCTTCGATCCGGCCGTACTTAAAGCTTTTCTTCCCTTGGGTCTTCAAGCGGGCCGATGTATAGTTCATGCCTCCGTAGGATTCTTTCCGGGCTTCGATGACCAAGGTTGCCGTTTTCGATCCTGGCGTTCTCCGGGCGGCTGGTGTAATATTGCAATTCGTTGTTCCCCCAACCTCCGCTGCCGGTGCCGATCTCATATACCCAGTTGTTGGTGTCGATGGTGCTTCCGTTAAATTCATCGCTCCATACCAGGTTATATGCCGCGTTCGCCGCAGGGATGGGGAATAACGTTGCCACGAGTGCCAATACCAGAAGTGGGAAGCGCTTCCGCGATTCAAGTGTACCACGAAGGAATAACCATAAAAAAAGGCATAACATCCTAAATTAAGTAAGTTATGCCAAGTATTCTGGGGCGTTTTTGTCGAAGACGGGGGTTGCAGATTCCGAAAATAACGTGAAGCTTTCCCGTTTTTAACCGCGTTTCATTCTGCGCGAGATGAGGGTGGCCGCGACGATCGGGAACAGCGCCGTGATCAGCACGATCGGCAGGAACACGTACGGGATGGCCGAAGATGGCAGCAAGGCGGTGAGCGCCAGCAGGATGCCGCCGGCCACATATAGACGTCCCGACACTTGATGCACCTTGCGCCAGACCGTTTCGTCCGACAGGGTGGACGGGAGCCGGATGCCGAACCGGTTGTTCGGCCGCAGCCGGGGCATATAGTTCCCCATGACGATAAAGGTCAGTCCGACGACCGGTCCGATGACGCGTCCGATGTTGATGTCCAGCCCGTAGCCGAACGCCAGGACAAACCCGTGAAGCAGGAGCAAACCGGCAGTCGTAATCGTCTGGATCTTCTCGAAATCCTTTTGCTGACGGGGATCGTTCCGTTTCGATTCGTATTTGGGAGAGAACATAAACAGCAAGTTAACCGCCAGCATCAGACCCGGCATGAACAGCACCGCAAACCATTTCGACGCATAGTTGTCGGGTTCCCCCTGGATGTTGAAGTGGATGGGAACTTGCTCCGGCAAGTAGGGAGCAACGATCAATCCCGCGATCAGGGCGGCCGCGATCAAATACCATTTGAGCGAGTTCAATTTCATCTGCTGTCATCCTTTCCGGTTTTGTTCGGCTGCTGAAATTCCAGAAACCACTTCATCAGCTCGTGAAACACGGTTGTGTTCAACGAGTAAAAGATATGCTGGCCTTTCCGTTCGTCTCTGACGAGTTCGGCTTGCTTCAGGAGGTTCAGATGGTGGGAGATGCTCGGTTTGGTCATCTGAAAATGGTCGGCGATCTCGCCGGCCGTCATGTCCCGGTCCCGAAGCAGGTCGAGTATCGTGCGCCGAGTCGGATCGGACAGCGCTTTGAACGCTTGATTGATCGACATGGGCTTGGCATCCTTCCTGGAGGCTTGTCGAAATTTAGGGAGTTTAATAATTAGATAATTATCTAAATGTTTAATCTAATGATATTCCATCGTCTGCGGATTGTCAAGGCGGAGATGCCGGGCGGTTACGATACGGCCATCGAGCAGCACGGCGCGCGCTGTTCGGGGACAAGGCAGCGGCGAATCTTGTAAAATATAGCTAATTCCATTTTTAATTGTCAGTGGTCACCGAATCGTCCGATCGTGTAAAATGGAAGGAAACACCACAATTTCAAAGGGGCGATTCCCGTGTCCAAACGGGTCCGAATTGGGCGGGTGGTCCGGATTCCCCGTTATCTGCAACTGCTGCTTCTATTCGGCATCGTTATTGGCGCCGTGCCGGTTTTGGTGCTGGGCGTGTACTCCTATGCAAGCGCAACGGGGGATATCGAGCAGCGCATGGTGGAGGGGAAGCTGCAGCTCCTCTTGCAGACGCAGATGAGAGTCGAGCAGGCGATGAAGACGCTGGAGTCGAGCGCGGTCCAATATGCCAATTCGCCGCAGGTCACGGCCGCGATCAATGACCGGCTGAGCGCGGAGGATTTCGAGCGGGTTCGCAACCTGTATCAAGGGCTTTATAATTTGCAAACGCTTCCAGGAATCACGGACGGCTATTTGATCGGCATTCAGAACGATTGGGCGATGAATTTCGTCTCGTTCCTCCGGCCCGAGCAAGTGCCGTTCTACAAGAGGCTCGGGCAATACGCGTCGCATTCCAGCAACCTGTTCTGGGACATCTCGGTCGATGCCGAGCCCGCGGACGGGGCGGACGTTGACGCCTCGGAAGCGCCGAGAGCGATCCGGATGGTGCACAAGCTGCCCATTCTCCCGTATACGTCGCAGCCGAAGGGCTATCTCGTCATCGAGATGGAGAAGACGCACTTCAGCACGCTGCTGACTTCCGAGAACGGCGAGCTGAACGATATTTACGTATTGGAGCGGAACGGGAGGAGCTTCCTGCCGAACCGCTTGGCCGAAGCGAACAGCGCCGTTAATGCGCGTATTGCGGAGGCGGCGGCGGAATCCGGCGGCAAGCCCGGATTTATAACCGGCCGGGCGGACGGACGCGAGACGGTGTTCACCTACCGCCAGTCGGCCTATAACGGCTGGATCTACGTGTCGGCTTTCTCCATCGGCGAGATATCCGGCCAATCCGGCAAGATCGCCGTTGCCACCGCGGTGGCCTGCGGCATCGTGCTCGTCATCGTCGGGCTGATCGCCGCCGTCGCCAGTCGGAGGATGTATTCGCCGATCAAGCGGCTGATCGAGATGACCGGCTCCGTGTCCGCGCCCGAGGGCGGAAGCCGGGACGAGTTCGTCTCGATCGAGCAGCGGTTCCGGGCGCTGTTCAGCACGGGCGAACAGTTGCAGCGCCAGATGCAGGGGCAGTTCGGGCAGCTTGCGGAGTTTCTGATGCTCAAGCTGTTCGCCGGGCAAGTCTCCGATTCGGAATTCCACTCCCGGGGCCGCATGTTCGGCTTCCCGTCGGGGTGGAGACGGCTCGGCGTGCTCGTCCTCCAGATCGATTCGCTGCAGGACACCCGATACCGCGAGTCGGACCGGGATCTGCTGCTGTTCGCGATCAACAACATCGTCGGCGAGCTGCTGCCGGCGGACCGGCGGTTCAGTCCGGTGCTGCAGGGCGACTCCCAGCTCACGATGATTGCGAGCGAACGGGAGGACGAAGCGGAGCTGCGCGAGGAATTTTTCCGATACGCGGCATCGATTCAGTCGAAAGTCGCCGAACTGCTGCAGATCCCCGTCAGTATCGGCATCAGCCGGCCGTTCAGCCGGCCTTGCGACGCCCGCCGGGCCAGCCGGGAAGGGCTGGAAGCGCTCAAGAGCCGTCTCCATCTAGGACCCGGCATGCTCCTGCATCTGGACGATGTGTCGGCGGGACATTCCGAGGTGGCGGCAGCGGCCTACACCCATCTGCGTTGGAACGAGGATCAACTGGTGCAGGCGCTTAAAGCGGGCGATGCCGCCTCGGCGCTTCAAATCTTCGACGCCTATATGACGGAGATGGCCGAGAGGGGCATAGCCGTGCAGGAATACCCGATTCTGCTCATGCAATTCGTATCCCGCTTGTGCCGCATCGTGCAGGAGCAGGGCGGCTCCGCGCACCGGGTGCTCGGGGGAGGCGTCTCTTACGAGCGCCTGATGAAGCTGGGCACGCCCGCCAGCATCCGGGCGTGGTTCAAGGACGAGCTGCTGGAACCGATCGTGGCGTTCCTCGGCAAGCAGGCCGAGACGCAATACGTCAATATCGCGAATCAGGTCATCAAGCTTGTCGAGGAGCGGTACGACCAGGATCTGACTCTGGAATGGTGCGCGCAGAAGCTGAACTTCCACCCGGTTTATTTGAGCCGCGTCTTCAAGCGGGAGACGGGCAAGACGTTCAGCGAATATTTGGCCGAGTACCGGATGAATCTGGCGAAAACGTGGTTGGATACGACCTCCCTGAAAATATCCGAAATCTCCGAAAAGCTGAATTACTCCAATACGACGGCGTTTATCCGCACCTTCCGCAAGGTGGTCGGAACGACGCCGGGGCAGTACCGGGAACGGAACGGAGCCGTCCAGACGGATTGACCGACGGCTTGCGGCAGGCGGCCGGGTGCTGGCATTGTTGCCGGCGCCAGGTCTTTTTTTGCGGATACGGTGCATTTGGGCCGCTCGGGGGGCGTGACCGTTCTTTAACGGCCGCGAACAGTCGCGCGGAACGGCGATGATCAACCTTGAACCTCGGGACATATGCCGGTTGGATTCGAATGATCGGGTCTTGCGAAGGCGTGCCGCCGTAGTTTCATTCGGATAACGCCAAGGTTAAATCAAGTTAACCCGGGCCGCCGCAGTCCCGCCGATTGAGGGTTAGCGCGAAGGGCCGCATGAAGTTCTAAACGGAGGATAGCTTGCAATGGAAGGTCAACGCATAATGAGGGCAACAACGATGATTGATACGAAGGGAGGTCCCCGCGATGGACATGCAGACGAACGCTGATTCCGGATTCCGGCCGGTTGAGGCCGCCCGGCGTCGCATCCGCAGCCCGATCATTCGCGACTTCTTGAGAGACCGCTGGTTGTATCTGATGGCTCTGCCCGGGATTTTATTTTTCCTCATCTTCAAATATGTCCCGATGTACGGCGTCATCATGGCCTTCCAGGATTTCAAGCCGCACCTCGGCTTCAGCGGCAGCCCGTGGGTGGGCTTCAAGCATTTCGAACGGTTTTTCGGCGAGGACCAATTCTGGATGCTGTTCCGCAATACGTTCCTGCTCGCGATTTATAATCTGATTTTTTTCTTCCCGCTGCCGATCATTCTGGCGCTGATGCTGAACGAATTGAGGTCGGAACGGTTCAAGCGGTTCATCCAGACGTTCGTTTATATCCCGCACTTCGTGTCCTGGGTCGTCGTTGTCGGCATTTTCTACATTCTGTTTACGACCGAAGGCGGAGCGGTCAACGAGCTGTTGTTCAAATTGACGGGCGAGAAGATTCCGTTCCTGCTGGAGCCGGAATGGTTCCGGACAATGATCGTCACCCAGTCGATCTGGAAGGAAGTCGGTTGGGGCACGATCATCTTCCTCGCGGCGCTGGCCGGCGTCGACCTCCAGTTGTACGAGGCGGCGCGCATCGACGGAGCCGGACGCTGGCGGCAGCTATGGCACATCACGCTGCCCGCGATCCGCAGCACAATCGTGATTCTGCTGATATTGCGGCTGGGGAACTTCCTCGATTCGGGCTTCGAGCATATCTTCCTGATGCTGACGGCGACAAACCGCGAGGTCGGCGAAGTGTTCGACACGTACGTCTACGTCAAAGGCTTGACGCAAGCGCAGTTCAGCTACAGCGCCGCGGTCGGACTGTTCAAATCGGTCGTCGGTCTCGTGCTGGTGGTCGTCGCCAACTGGCTGGCCAAGCGATTCGGCGAGGAAGGCGTATACTGACGATTCCGGATCGGCCGGAACGGCGACAAAGGAGGCAGGCAGATGCCATACGACAAAACGTGGGGCAACCGGATCTTCGACGCATTTAACATCACGGTTCTGAGCGTGATCGCGCTGTTGTGCGTCCTCCCGTTTATCTATATTCTGGCGGTTTCGTTTACGGCGCCGCACATCGTGGCCCAGGGCGGGTTCATTCTGTACCCGAAGGAGTTCTCCCTGGCCGCTTACAAGTACATCTTTTCGACCAACACGCTCGTGCGAAGTCTAGGGGTATCGATCTACGTCACGGTGGTCGGCACTCTGATCAATCTGGTGCTGACCTCCCTGCTCGCTTATCCGCTGTCCCGCAAAACGCTGCGGGGCCGCCAACTGATACTGATGGGCGTCCTGTTCACGATGCTGTTCAACGGCGGTCTGATCCCGACCTATTACGTGGTCAAATCGCTGGGCATGATCGACACGCTCTGGTCCCTGATGATCCCGACGGCAATCAGCGCTTTTAATCTGATCGTCCTCAAAAACTTCTTCCAGAACATCCCCGAAGGTCTCGAGGACTCCGCCAAAATCGACGGCTGCAACGACGTCGGCGTACTGTTCCGCATCGTGCTGCCGCTGTCGCTCCCGGCCATCGCCACGTTCGCCCTGTTCTACGCGGTCGATCACTGGAACAAATATTTCAGCGCCATCATGTACATCAACGACAACGAGAAATGGCCGGTTCAGGTGCTGCTGCGCGAGATCGTCATCAACGCCAACAGCCGCGTCGGCGACACCAACATCGAAGAAATGAACATCCAGCCGCTGACCATCAAGATGGCCGTTATCGTCTTCGCGACGCTGCCGATCATGGTCGTATATCCGTTCCTGCAAAAACATTTCGCGAAGGGCGTCATGCTCGGTTCGGTTAAAGGTTGAACGCGGCTTCCCGCCGACGTTCACTTTAATAGCATCACCCCATCCTACAAAAAACAGGAGGTCCGCACGCATGAACAAAAAAGCACGTTTGTCTCTGGCCTGCGGCGTCGTCGTCGGCGCAACGTCCATCCTTGCCGCTTGCGGCTCGGACGATTCGAACCCGGCTTCGTCTGGTTCGCCGTCCCCGTCCGCCGCTCCTTCGTCGACGGCTTCGGCGAAGCCGGCCGATACGACTCCGCTGCAGCTCAGCATCGCCATTACGCAAGTCGGCGACATCCCGGCCAAGGGCAACGAGGTGGAGCAGGCGATCGAAAAGTTCACGAATACGAAGCTGGACATTCAGTGGATTCCGAGCGCGGCGTACGACGAGAAAATCAACGTCATGCTGGCCTCGAACGAAATGCCGAAGCTGGTGAAGCTGAACTACGTGCCGAACGTGTTCAACGCGGTCCAATCCGGCCTGTTCTGGGAGATCGGGCCGCTGCTCAAGGACTATAAAAACTTGAGCGCGCAAAACCCGCAGTTCTACGAGAACATCAAGATCGAAGGCAAAATCTACGGGGTGCCGCTGTTCCGGAACATGGGCCGCGGCGCGATCGTCTACCGCAAGGACTGGATGGATAACCTCAAGCTCCCGTTCCCGAAAACGACGGAAGAATGGTACAACGTATTGAAGGCGCTTACGCTGAACGATCCCGACCAGAACGGCAAAAACGACACGTACGGCATCGTCCTGCACAAAAAGTACAACCAAGGCCAAGCTTCGATGCTGACGCGTTTCGCCGTCGCTCAAGGCGGCATCAACAAATGGGCGGTCGATAATGAAGGCAACTTCACGCCCGAGCACGACACGCCGCAAATGATGGAGGCGCTGAACCTGTTCCGCAGGCTGTACGCGGAGAAGCTGATCAACCAAGACTTTGCGGTGCTCGACACGACCGAAGCGGAGAAGCTGATGGACACGGAGAAGGTCGGAATGCGCTTCGCGGTGGCGACTAACGGCAAGAGCCAGCAGGACCGTCTCTCCAAAGTCAATCCCAACGCCGTCATCGACGTCGCGAACTTCGAAGGCCCGCAAGGCATCCGCATCTCTTCGGAGAACGGCAACAACGGCTTCCTCGCGATTCCGAAGTCGGCGGTCAAAACGGAAGACGAGCTGAAGCGTGTGCTCGGCTTCCTGGACCAACTGATGAGCCCGGAAATGTCGACTCTGCTGCTGCGCGGCATCGAAGGCAAGCATTACGGCAAAACGGCGGACGACCGCACGGAATTTATCGGCGACGGCTTCAACTTGTTCCAGCGCGAAGTCAAGCCTTACCGCGACAACCTGACCGTGCTCGAAGGCTACAACGTCAAGCCGCTCAAAGACGTGCCGATCGGCGAGAAAGGCACGAAGATGGAGGCCGACGGCATCAAATACATCGTCTCCAACCCGGCGCTGACGCTGACTTCCGCTACGTATTCCGAGCGCGGAGCCGAGCTCGACACGCTGATCTGGGATGCCCAGACGAAATATATCATGGGCAAAATCGACGAAGCCGGCTACAAAGCCGAGCTGGAAAAATGGAAGAAAAGCGGCGGCGACAAAATCATGGCCGAATACAAGGAATCGTACCAGAAGTTCATCAAGAAATAAGCGTTGGCCGATCCGGGCGGGACGGGGTATAACCTCCGTCCCGTTTTTTGTTTCCGGACAGACAAGTTGCCGGATCGGGAGAGCGGGTATTATGATGAAAGGAGCAACCCGGCATAAAGACGGGTGCTCGAGGATGAAGCGGGCGCTGTCTTGAAACGTCCTCGTATGTTTGCCGTAATACCGGGATAAAGGCATGGCCGGAGAGGGGGGACAACCTATCGCGGACTTATTGGAATGGCTTCCGGTCGTCGTCTCGCTTGGTTTGTTCTATTCCGTCCTGCTGCGGCCTCTGGCCGTTCCGCTGCCCGGCTCCCGATCCGACGGGGCCCGCGAAGCGGAAGTGCGCTTGCGGCAAGGCGCAGCCGTAACCGGTGCGATCGGCCCGCATCCGCTGCGCAGATGGATAACCAGCGGCGCCAGACGCAAGGAGTCCCCGGAGGACGATGCGGATTGTCTATCCTCCCTGATTCGCATTTCCACACGTTTCATTCAGGGAGGATATCGCAATGAGAAACACGTTACGGCGGCTTGCGGCTTTGCCGCTGCTTCTGCTCCCGGCGGGCTGCGGCATCTCCAGCGAACCGATTAGTGCCGATACGCCGGGACTGTTCGATCACTACGTCATATACCCGTTTTCCTGGACGATCACGAAGCTTGCGGAGATGTTCGGCGGCAGCTACGGGTTCGCGTTGATTGCCGCCACGTTGATCGTCAGGCTGGCGATTATGCCGCTGATGCTGAACCAGAGCAAGAAGCAGGCCGAGATGCAGACGAAGATGGCGGCGATGAAGCCGGAGCTTCAGCGGCTGCAGGAGAAATACAAGGACGCCGGTCCCGAGTCGGGGCAAAAGATGCAGGCCGAGATGCTGGCGTTGTATCAGAAGCATGGCTATAATCCGCTTGCGATCGGCTGCCTGCCGATGCTGCTGCAGATTCCGATCGTATTCGGCTTCTATCACGCCATCCGGAGAACGCCGGAGATCGCCCGGCATACGTTTCTTTGGTTCGATCTGGGCCATCCCGATCTGATCTTGCCTGTGCTGGCCGCCGCCGTGTATTTCGTACAGTTCAAGGTGTCCCAGATCGGCACGGACCCGGAGATGGCGAAGCGGATCGCCTGGATGGGCTGGATCTCGCCCGTGGCGATGGGGCTGTTCTCGTTCGCGGCTCCGGCCGCGCTGCCCCTCTATTGGACGGTCGGCGGACTGTTCTTGATCGTCCAGACGCTGATCGTCAAGCGGCTGTACAAGCCGAAGCCGGTCGAGGCCGAAGCTTGATCCGGCCGCCCCGCAAGGATCCACACGCGAAACGGCGTTCATCCCGGTTTGTGCCAGGGATGAACGCCGTTTCTTGTTCTCATGCCGGAAGGCGATTTTTATTTGAACTCGTTAAAATACCGATTCGCGTTGTTGTACGACACGCCTTGCACGATTTCCCCGAGCAGCTCATAGTCTTCGGGAACCTCGCCGTTCTCGACCCAACCGCCGATCAGATCGCACAGGATGCGGCGGAAATATTCGTGCCGCGTATACGACAGGAAGCTGCGGGAGTCGGTCAGCATGCCGACGAAGCGGCTGAGCAGGCCGAGATCGGCCAGCGCCTTCATCTGCGCGATCATGCCTTCCTTCGTATCGTTAAACCACCAGGCCGAGCCGAATTGAATTTTGCCGGGGATGCCTCCGCCCTGGAAGCAGCCGATCAGCGAGCCGATGACGTGATTTTGCGTCGGGTTGAGCGAGTACAGAATCGTGCGCGGCAGCTTGTTGTCGCGATCCAGCGCGGACAGCAGCTTCGCGAGCGGCTGCGCGATCACGCTGTCGTTGATGCTGTCGAAGCCGGTATCCGGTCCAAGCTCGGCGAACATGCGGGCGTTGTTGTTGCGGGCCGCGTTAATATGGTATTGCATCGCCCAGCCCAGCTCCGCGTACAGTTTGCCAAGGAAGATCAGCGTATACGTCTTGTGCTGCTGCTCTTCGTGGAAGCTGACCGGTTCGCCGCGCAGCGCCTTGGCGAAGATCGCGTCCACTTCCTCGCGGGTCGCTTCGGCGTACGGCACATAGTCCAGCGCGTGATCGGAGACGCGTCCGCCGACGGAATGGAAGAAGCGCACGCGGGATTCGAGAGCGGCCAGGAACGCGCCGTAGCTGTCGATCCGGATGCCGGACACGTCGGCCAGCTTGCCGACCCATTCCAGGAACGTCGGCCGGTTGATCTCCAGTCCTTTGTCGGGCCGGAACGAAGGCAGAACCTTCACGTCGAAGTCCGGCAGCTCTTTGATTTTGATATGGTATTCGAGCGAGTCGGTCGGATCGTCGGTCGTGCAGACGACGCGGACGTTCGATTTGACGATAAGGTCGCGGGCGCCGAAGCCCGGGCTGTTCAGTTGGGCGTTCACCTTTTCCCAGATGGCGGGGGCGTTTTTCTCGTTCAGCAGATCGTATACGCCGAAAAACCGCTGCAGCTCAAGATGCGACCAATGGTAGAGCGGGTTGCCGATCGTCATCGGCACGGTGCGGGCATACGCGAGGAACTTGTCGTAATCGCTTGCATCGCCCGTCACAAATTGCTCTTCCACGCCGTTCGAGCGCATGGCGCGCCATTTGTAATGGTCGCCGTACAGCCAGACTTCGGTGATGTTTTTATACGTCTTGTTTTCGTAAATCTCCTGCGGGCTCAGATGGCAGTGGTAGTCGATAATCGGCATCGGTTTGGCGTACTCGTGGTACAGCTTGACGGCCGTCGGGGTGGACAGCAGGAAGTTTTCGTCCATGAATTTTTTCATCGCTAAGCCTCCGTCATAAGGAATTGTTAACGTGAACAATGAATCTACTTCTATGCTACCCGACCGCGGCTGAAATGACAAGCGGAAACTGTTCCGTCCGATCGGCGTGCATTGCGTCACCCCGGCATTTATCCCGGAATATGCTGATGGGAACAATGGCGACGCCCTTGCGCGTCGAAAGGATGAGCCCGATGGCAACCTACCCGACGCTTCCGGCGGCAATCCGGACCCAAGCGCTGCGCGCTCCCGGCACGGAGATTTATTATCCCGAAGTGGCCGGTCTCTCCAATCCCGCAGCCGAACATGCGATCAACCGCGCCATTCGGCAGGCCGTACAGGCGCTCGCTCGGCGGCAGCAGGAGGTGCAGACCGGCACGAATCCCCAGACGCTTGGTTCATACGAGATCAAGACGAACGAACGGGGCATTCTCAGCTTGACGCTGAGCAATTACACGTATTCCCAGGGGATGGCTCACGGCATGACGTACCTGAAGTCGCTGACGTTCGATACGTCGACGGGCCGGGCGTACGAGCTAAGCGATCTGTTCAAGCCCGGTTCCGGTTATGCGGCGGCCTTGTCGCAGCAGGTGGCCGGGCAAATACAGCAGCGCGGCATTCAGACGCTTCAGCCGTTTACGTCGATCCGGCCGGATCAGGACTATTATCTGGCGGACAAAGCGCTCGTGATCTATTTTCAGTTGTATGAGATTACGCCGTATTACGTGGGTTTCCCGATGTTTCCGATCTCGGTGTACAGTGTGCAGCCGATGGTTGCGGAGGGAGGGCCGCTGGACCGGCTGTCGGCGGATATCGGGTAGAGTGACGCGAATTCGCCGGACGCTGCGTACGCCAAACCAGAAAAGCCCCCATGCGGGGGCTCGGCGTGCGGCCGATCTCGTCTGGAGCCCATTCGCTCCGGCAAGAAGCCTTCAAGACGCTTCCGGGATCGTAACCATCCCCCGTCCCCGGCCGGCTACTCCAAGTAAGCCGGCCGGTCCAGCAGCGCCGCGAGGTCGACCAGCTCGTAGCCGGCCGCTTGCAGGCCTTCGATCAGCGAAGGCAGCGCCTTCGCCGTCACCGCGTTGTCTTTGCCGCTATGCAGGAGAATGATGTCGCCGTTGCGAACGTGATCCAGCACGTTTTGGACGATCGGCTCCGGCTCGGTCTGGGACCAGTCGAGCGAATCGAGCGACCAGAGGGCGATGCCGGACCCGATGGATGCGGCGGCCTGAACGACGCGCTCGTCCGTCTCGCCGTAAGGAGGACGGAGCCAGGCTGGCTCGCGGCCGATCGCTCGCTTGATCTCGGCAGCCGCGTCCCGGAGGCTGGCCTTGACCTCGTCTTCGCCGGCCTTGGTCAGTTCGACGTGCCGGTCAGCGTGGCTGAGCACGAGATGACCGTCGTCGGCGAGTTTTTTGGCGACGTCGGGATATTGCCGCACGTACTCCCCGATCAGGAAGAAGCTGCCCTTCACCCCGTACCGGTCCAGCGTCTCCTTGACGCTTAACGTGTTGCGGTCGTCAGGGCCGTCGTCGAACGTAAGCGCCACGCGCGGCCGGTCCGGGCCGTTCAGCACGACGCGGTCGGGATGCTCCTTCGAAAACTCCGCGATCCGCTTCCGCCAGGACAGCATGTTGGTCCAGGCTTTGCCGGTGATCGCGGCGGACGATCCGACGATCGGCAGCCGGTAATCCGGCGTCGGAGACGGCTTCGCCGGCGGACGGGGCGTATCGGAAGCGGAGGACGTCGGCGTCTGGGCGGGGGAGCCGGGTACCGGAACATCCGCCGGCGGCAACGAGGGACGAGCGGGAGAGGGCGCGGACGATCCGGGCGAGCGCGTCGACAAACAAGCCGGTGCGCATACGGCAACAAGAGCGGCGGTCAGCAAGGCGGAGATCGGACGGCGGAGCATGATGCGGCCTCCTTCGGGTTGGCTTTTCGATTTATTCTATAGACGATGCACGAGTGCCCGGGGATCGTTCGTATCCGTCCGCTTGCTCGAGCCGCCGGCCGGCCGCCATCATCGCCGCCGCGCACAGGAGCATCGCCCCGGCAAGCGCGACGAACAACCCCAACGCCCAAGCCGCTCCGGCTTGGTCCATGATCGACCCGCTCAGCCTCGGGAACAGGGCTCCTCCCACGCCGCCGAACGCCACCAGCAGACTGGTCGTCCGGTCGGTCATGCCGGCGAGCACCCGATTGGCGTAGACGAGCCCGACGGCGAATACGCCGGACCATGCCAATCCGTTTATCCCTGTCCACATGAGGCTCCAGGCCGCCCCTTCCGCGACCCGGATCAGCAGCAGCGAGAAAAAGCCGCCGGCGGTGGCGAAGACCAGATAACGGACATACCCGATCCGTTCGGCCAGGCGTCCCGCGAACAATCGGCCGACAACCATCGTGCCCCAGAACAGGCTCATGCCCGCCGCTGCGAAAGCTTCCTCCATCGAAGCCCGTTCCATGAGAATCGACGGCAAGTAGTTGGAGAAGCTCATCTCCATGCCGACATAAAAGAGAAAGTACAGGATCGCCAACATCAAAAAAGGAAGCTGGCCGGGCCGGTAGCGGCCCCCGTTCCGGGCCGCCGCCTCCGCATCCCCTGGGGATGCGGGCGAAGATTCGGCCTTCGGCGCAAGCTTCCATAAAATCAGAGACGCCAAGGCGGAGACGGCGATCAGCGGGAACCCGAGGCGCCAACTGCCGAATCGGATCAGCAGCGCCGCGGCGGCGGGCATCAGCAGGGCGCCGACGCCGAAAAACGTCTCGACAAGCGTCATCGCCGATGCTTTGCGCTCCCGGATCGAATCGATCACAAGGGCGCCGATCACCGCCTCCGTCAGCCCGAAGCCGAAGCCCGCGACGGGCGCGATGGCGAGCATCCACCCCCAGGGCGGCAGTGCCGTGTAGACGGCCTCCGTTGCCGCCAGCGCGCCGAGGGCGAGCAAGATGGCCCCGCGTCTGCCGAGCCGGCCGGACAGCCAGGGACCGGCGAGCACTCCGGCCAGAAAGCCGAGAAACTGGTTCATGATGAACTGCCCGCCGTCCGAGTAGTCCAGGGCATAAGCGTCCATCATCGGCTCCAGCACCGCCCCCGCGACGACATGGGCCATGCCGATGACGAGGTAGGACAGGCTGGCGAGGAAGATGAGGCGGCGATCCGTCATCGCCTTCCCAGCCCTTGTCCGTTCAGGTATTCCTTCATATGCAGCCGTTCCGGCGAGGACAGCTTGGCCCGCATTTGTTCCGTCCAGGAGGACGCGACCCGTCCGTCGGTGCGCTCGCTCATATAGGCGCTGTACTCGGCGTCGTACCGCTGCAGGGCCGGATCGTCCGGGGCGATGTCGCGGTAACGCTCCTCGTGATAGACCAGCTCGACGGGCAGCCGGGGGCGCTTCATGGGCGCTTGGTCCGGGTAGCCGACGCACATGCCGAACAGCGGAACCGTATGAACCGGCAGCTCCAGCACCCGGCCGACCTCGGCGATCCGATTGCGGAGGCTGCCGATGTAGACGATGCCCAGCCCGAGAGACTCCGCGGCGACGGCCGCGTTCTGCGCGGCGAGCGAGGCGTCCACGACGGCAACGAGCAGGTTCTCCGTCGTATCCGCGGACGAGTCGGCTCCCTGCGCCTTGCAGATGCGGTCCAGTCTGCGCAGATCCGCGCACCAGACGAGCAGCAGCGGGCAGGAGGCGACGTAGGCTTGGCCGCCGCACCATTCGGCGAACTGCGCTTTCACCTTCGGATCGGTGACGCCGATGACGCTGTAGGCTTGCATGTGGCTGGACGACGACGCCATTTGGGCGCAGGCCAATATTTCCCGAAGGTGCTCCGGTTTGACGGGATCGGGTTTGTATTTGCGGATGGAACGGTGGCGTTTCAATAATTCGATGGTTTCGTTCATGGGATGTTCCCCTCCGATTGGGATGTTATGGTCAAGGTTATCAAGGTTTGCCGGGGATCGCAAGACGGCGCTGCGCCGTTCTGCTTTTTCCGGGGATGCAGGTATGGACGCGCCGAGGAATCAATTGGTTCCCCGGCCAAATTGACACTCTCTCCGTGCGTTCTGTAGACTGGATACAGAACAGCCGGACTGGCCGGCGAAAGGATGCATGGAGACGATGAATGCGGGATTTCGCGAGTGGCGGCACGTGTTCAAGCTGGACCCGGAACGGCCGATCGGCGACGAGGACCTGGAACGTCTGTGCCTGTCGGGAACGGATGCCATTCTCGTAGGGGGCAGCACGGGCGTCACGGAGGAGAATACAATCGATTTGCTGTCGCGCGTTCGCCGTTTTGCGGTCGACTGCGCGCTTGAGGTGTCCGATCCGGGCGCGATCGTGCCGGGATTCGACCATTATTTGATCCCGATGGTGCTGAACGCTTCGTCGGCCGAGTGGATCACGCGCAAGCATCAGCGGGCGATCCGCGCGTACGCGCCGCTGATCGATTGGCGCGAGGTGGCCGGAGAAGGGTATGTCGTGCTTAATCCGGATTCGGCCGTGGCCAGGTTGACCGGCGCCGATACGGAGATGGACGGAGACGATCTGGCGGCGTATGCCGATCTGGCGGAGAAGCTGCTGTCGCTTCCGATTTTTTACGTGGAATACAGCGGGACGTTCGGCGACATGGAGGCGGTCCGACAGGCGGCGGCCCGGCTTTCCCGGACCCGTCTGTTTTACGGCGGCGGCATCGACGGTCCGGAGCGGGCGGCCCAGGCCGCGGCGGTCGCGGACACGGTCGTGGTGGGCAACATCATTTACGCGAATCTTGAGGCGGCCTTGTCGACGGTCGCGGCGGTTAAACCGGAAGCGTCTCTCAGGTGAGACGGTTCTTGTCACCCTGCGGCGAATATGGCATGATAGCAGGAGAACATACGTTCCGAATGCCGGGTATGGGGAATCCCTTCCGCAGCGGAACGGAGGAGAGTACGGAATGAACGATTTAAAACAATGGCAAGAGCAACTGGCGAAGCTGAATCCGGAGCAGCGGCGCGCGGTCGAGACGACGAACGGCCCTCTGCTGATCCTGGCGGGGGCGGGCAGCGGCAAGACGCGGGTGCTGACGCACCGGATCGCGCATCTGATCGCGACCAGGCAGGCGGCCCCGTGGAGCATTCTTGCGATTACGTTCACGAACAAGGCGGCCCGGGAGATGCAGGAGCGCGTCGAGCAGTTGGTCGGTCCGTCCGCCCGGGACATCTGGGTGTCGACGTTTCACTCGATGTGCGTCCGCATTTTGCGCAGGGATATTTCCCGGCTCGGGTATTCGTCCAACTTCACGATCCTCGATTCGGCGGATCAGTTGTCGGTCGTGCGGAGCTGCATGAAGGACTTGAACCTGGACACGAAGAAGTTCGAGCCGAAGGCGATTCAGGCGGCGATCAGCTCGGCCAAAAACGAACTGAAGTCCGCGGAGCGGTTCGAGCAGATGGCGATCGACTATTACGACACCGTCGCGGCCAGGGTCTACAAGGCGTATCAGAAAAAGCTGATGAGCAACAACTCCCTCGACTTCGACGATCTGATCATGCAGACGATCGAGCTGTTCAACCGGGAGCCCGAGGTGCTGGAGTATTATCAGAACAAGTTCCGCTATCTGCACGTGGACGAGTATCAAGATACGAACCGCGCGCAGTACATGCTGTGCCGGATGCTGGCGGAACGCTCGCGCAACATCTGCGTCGTCGGCGACAGCGACCAGTCGATCTACCGCTGGCGCGGAGCCGACATCACGAACATTCTGAATTTCGAAAAGGACTATCCCGAAGCGGTGACCATTCTGCTGGAGCAGAACTACCGCTCGACCGGCAACATCCTTGAGGCGGCGAACCGGGTCATCGCCAACAATACGGGGCGCAAGCCGAAGAAGCTGTGGACCGATCGCGGGCCCGGCGAGAAAATCCGCGTCTACGAAGCGGATTCCGAGCACGGGGAAGGGTACTATATCGCGGGGCGAATCCTGGAGAACAAGAGAAACGGCATGCGCTTCAGCGATCATGCGATTTTGTACCGGACGAACGCCCAGTCGCGGGTAATCGAGGAAATCTTGATCAAATCGGACGTGCCCTACCAGATCGTCGGCGGCATCCGGTTCTACGAGCGCAAGGAAATCAAGGATATGCTGGCGTATTTGCGCCTCATCTCGAACCCGGACGACGACATCAGCTTCCAGCGCATCGTCAATGTGCCCAAGCGCGGCATCGGCGACACGACGGTGGAGAAGCTGGTGGAGGCGGCGGCGGCGCGCGGCGGGGTGTCGCTGTTCTCCCTGCTGGACGAGCTCGACCTGATCGACATTACGCCGAGGGCGCGTTCGGCATTGGTCGAATTCCGCGAGCTGATCCGCAACCTGCACGCGATGGTGGACTACTTGTCCGTCACCGAGCTGACCGAGCAGATGCTCGACCGCACCCAGTATAAGCTGGAGCTGCAGCGGGAAAATACGATCGAATCCAGGTCGCGCCTGGAGAATATCGAGGAGTTTCTGTCGGTGACGCTGGATTTCGAGCGGCGCAACGAAGACAAGTCGCTGGTGGCGTTTCTGACCGATCTGGCTCTGATCTCCGATATTGACACGTTGGGAGAGGAGGATGGCGGGGGCGGCGATTCCCAGGACGCGGTTGTGCTGATGACGCTGCACAGCGCCAAGGGGCTGGAGTTCCCGGTCGTATTCATTGCGGGCATGGAAGAGAATATTTTCCCGCACAGCCGCGTCGCCCAGGACGACGGGGAACTGGAGGAGGAACGGCGGCTGGCGTATGTCGGCATTACGCGGGCGGAGCGGCAGCTATACCTGACGCGTGCGCAGTACCGTACGCTGTTCGGCCGGCCGGCCAACAATCCCCCGTCGCGGTTTCTCGCCGAGATTCCGGAGCATCTGATCGAGGTCGAGAACGGGGGGCGCGGCTTCGGCCTGAGGGGCGGCTTCGGCGGCTCGACGCTCTCCTCCGGCTACGGATCGGCTCCCCGCAGCCGGTTCGGCTCGTCCGCCGGCTCCGGTTCGGGCAGCTTCGGCTCGGCTTCGGCCGGAGCGGGACGGACGGGCGCGATGCCGGCGGGCGGCGTAACCAAACACGTCGGGTTGTCGGAACGGCCCGTCGATTCGTTCAGCGTTGGGGATAAGGTGTCGCACGGCAAATGGGGCGTCGGCACCGTCGTTGCCGTGAAGGGCTCCGGCGAGGATACCGAGTTGCAGATCGCGTTCCCCGCGCCCACGGGCATCAAGAGATTGCTTGCGAAGTTTGCGCCGATCACGAAGGCAGAATGATTAGGAGTCCAACTCTCCCGAACGGAAAGGATGTATCCGGTGGCTATCGAGCAAGCCTTAAACGAGATGCGTGAGCTGATCGACCAATTGAACTACCATAATTACTTGTACTACACGCTCGACAATCCGCAGATCAGCGATGCCGAATACGACCGGCTGTACGATCGTCTTGTGGCGCTGGAGGCCGAGACGGGCGTCACGATGCCCGATTCGCCGACCCGGCGCGTCGGCGGGGAGCTGCTGAAGGGGTTTGACCAGCACCGGCACCTGGCGCGGCTGTGGAGCCTGGACAAAGCGCAGAGCGAGGAGGATTTGCGCGCGTGGCTGGCCCGGGTGGAGCGGCTGGTGGCCGACTACAACGCCAAGCATCCGGACGAGGAGCCGCTGCCGCCGGTGCGTTTCGCCGTGGAGCTCAAGTTCGACGGACTGTCCCTGAACCTCACGTACCGGGACGGAGAACTCGTTCAGGCCGCGACTCGCGGCAACGGCGTCGTCGGCGAGGCGATCCTGCCTCAGGTGCGGACGATCCGTTCGATTCCGCTGCGCATTCCTTTTACCGGGGGCACGATCGAGGTTCAGGGCGAGGCGTTTATGTATTTGTCCGTGCTGGAGGCTTATAACCGGACGGCCGCCGAGCCGCTGAAAAACGCCCGCAACGCGGCCGCCGGGGCGCTGCGCAACCTGAACCCCCAAGTGACCGCCGAGCGCAAGCTGGACGCCTTCTTCTACAACGTAGGCTACGCCGAGGGCGTCTCGTTCGCCGATCACGAGGACATGCTGCAATTTCTGAGGGATAACCGGTTGAAGGTGAACCCGAATGTCCGGTTCTTCGATTCGATCGAAGACGTGTTGGCCGAACTGCAATCGCTGGAACGCCGCCGCTCGGAATTCGACTATCTGATCGACGGCGCCGTCGTGAAGGTGACGGATATGCGCACGCGCGAAGCGCTCGGCTATACGGACAAGTTCCCGCGCTGGGCGGTCGCGTATAAGTTCGAAGCGGAAGAAGCGACGACGATTCTGAAAGAAGTGAATTGGGGAGTCGGCCGGACGGGCAAGCTGACTCCGGTGGCGACCGTCGAGCCGGTCGAGCTGGCGGGTGTGACGGTCCAGCAGTGTACGCTCAACAATCTGGGCGACATCGAACGGAAAGGGTTGAAGCACGCGCTGGGCACGCGGATCTATATCCGCCGCTCGAACGACGTCATCCCGGAAATATTGGGCAAGGTGACGGACGAGCAGGACGGCGGCGAGATTCCGGTGCCGGAGACATGCCCTGCCTGCGGAAGCCCGCTGGAGTGGCGCGGCGCGCATCTGTACTGCCCGAACCGTCTCGGCTGCAAGCCGCAGTTGATCGGGCGCATCACGCATTTCGCCAGCCGCGACGCGATGGATATCGAGACGTTCAGCGTGGCGACGGCCGAGCAGTTGTACGACGAACGCGGCCTGCGGGACCCGGCCGACCTGTACGAGTTGACGATGGAGCAGCTAATCGGATTGGAACGGTTCGGGGAGAAAAAAGCCCGCAATCTGCTGGACGCCATCGAGAAAAGCAAACATCGCGATCTGGCTTCGTTCCTGTATGCGCTGGGTATTCCCAATACGGGCAAGACGACGACGAAGGAGCTTGCCGATCATTTCGGCACGCTGGACGCGGTGATGGCGGCGGAGCGCGAGCAATTGCTGGCGATTCCGGATATCGGGGAGATCGTCGCGGATAGCATCGTGACGTTTTTCCGCGACCCGGTCATGCTCGACAGCATCGCCCGCATGCGCTCGCACGGCGTGGAACCGCACGCGGCCGAACGCAAGGCCGTGCCGGCGTCGGGATATTTCGCGGGCAAAACCGTCGTGCTGACGGGCACGCTGTCGTCGATGACCCGGGACGAGGCCGGCAAACGCCTTGAAGCGCTCGGGGCCAAAATCGCGGGAAGCGTGTCGAAGAAGACGCATCTCGTGATCGCGGGCGAGAACGCGGGCAGCAAGCTGGCGAAAGCGCGCGATCTCGGCATCGAGATCATCGAGGACGAAGCGGCGTTCTTACGGTTGTTGGAGCAGGAGGAAGCGGGGGCTTCGGCTTCCGATTAAGGCGGTTTGTCTCACAAGGAAGTTGGAAGGTGTATAAAGGAATGGCGGTGTATGGGTTGCCATGCATCGCCTTTCTTTGCTTCCAGCCGAGGACCGCTGGCTGCAAGCAAGCGACCGGCAAGCGAAAATCGCCCGGCTTCCAAGTTCGCCGCGGCAGCCGCAGCAAACCGTCTAAAGCCGCCGAAAAGCGCCGAAAACCGCGCAGACGAAAACGCCGGAATCGCACCGGCCTTCGCGCCTCGCCGACCCTTTCGCGGAATCCCGGCCATTATTTTGGTGGAAATACCGGCTCCTGCTATGGCGGTTGCGACTCGGCTCCCTGTCCAATTGCCAGCCGGAGAGAGGCGCAACGATAGTTTTTATCGCTATTGCCCCAAATTCGCTGCTCTCCGTCGGGTATAGCGGTACTAAATATCGTTACAGGCCCGATTTTCCTGGCTTTTGAACCGGCTGCTCGGTGATCGTGCTATGTTTTACCGCTAACCGAATACGAAAGGGGCGGTACAGCGGCGTTAATGATATTTTGTATCAGATACGGCCCCATCCAGCGAAAACGGCGACTCCTGCGATCCCGCGTGAAGCGGATCTGCAAGATCGCGCAGCCCGTTTGGAAGCGTAAATGCAGGCGGTCGGCATTTTGAATCACAAGGCACACTCCTTGGCTTGGGCTTTGAAAAAAAACTTTAAAAAAGACTTGCAATGCCTCTGCGAATTATGCTATATTACTCTTTGCCGCTTCCGGCAAGCGCGAAATTTGATCGAAACGGTCGAAAAAAAGTGCTTGCAATGATGAGGCGAATGTGATAAAATTAGTTCTTGTCGCCGGACGAGATGATCGCCCGGATGACTTGAAGAGGTTCCTTGAAAACTGAACAAGTGCGAAGCGTCAATCGATCTCGCGAGAGATCAACGACTGAAAAGTCAGCAATGAGCTATGGAGCTCATCCAGATAAGCAACACCTTTTTGGAGAGTTTGATCCTGGCTCAGGACGAACGCTGGCGGCGTGCCTAATACATGCAAGTCGAGCGGACTGTGCC